>JAVCCX010000413.1 GCA_030765245.1 Candidatus Zophobacter franzmannii
GCATTATGGAATAGAAACAATCACCGGAATGCTGAATAGATATTTTGATATGATTGATGGGATTGTCTCTTCAAATGGTGGGTATTTGATAAAGTATGGTGGTGATGCCATTTTAGCAGTTTTCCCTCACGAGAAAGAGATTGCGATTCCTGCAATGCTACAAGTTCGAGTAATGCTTCCGATAGGGTTAAAGGAGCTAAATAAACAGTTCCAAAGTGACTTCAAAGAAGAATTCCACTTCCACGGAGGATGTAGCTGGGGAGAGTGTGAACTGAATATTGTCGGAGATAAGAAGTATCACTTAGATTACTATCTTTCCGGAAAATGTGTTCTGGAAGCTTATCAGCTTGCTGACAATTGTGGTGAAGATGATATATCCTGTCCAAACAAATTCAATGAGTTTGCTGCCGAGAAGGTTGAAATATCTCAGTGCAGTAGCATGAATAGAGGTAAGGAGTTTCTACCAACTGAAATCGAGAAGAAACTCGACAGTGGAAGCTTTACTGCTGAACTCAGGCAAACAGTGGTGATTTTCCTTAAACTTCAAGCTAAGGACTCAGATATAATACCAATTGATCTCTTTCATCAAGTGTATAGTATCATTCAGGATATTGTATATCGACTAAAGGGAATTGTTAATAAGATAGACTTCAATGATAAGGGTTACATTGCGTTAATCACCTTCGGGACGATTACTATCAATCCTGATGATATAGAAAGAGCTTTTATCTGTGCTTATAGAATTAAACAGCACATAAGTGGTCTAATTGACCTCAAAATTGGCTTAACAAAGGATAGTATTTACTCCGGTATCATTGGGAGTAAAGAGCATTATGAGTTTGGGATAATTGGGAACTCCGTAAATGTTGCGGCAAGACTTCTTTCGGCTGTAGATACTGGTGGTATTGCCTTTACTGAGGCAATTCAGAATAGAATTAGTGATAAGTTTGAAACAGAATTTGTTCAAGAAACATCAGTCAAAGGCATAAAAAAACCAATCAAGATATTTAGCTTAATCAGAGAGTGCTCAGAAGTCAAAAGACTTTATGAAACAAGCTTTTCAGAGTTAAAACCTGTTGCGCACGGAGAAGTTGTATCTAATGCATCTGCATCAGTTTTACAACAGGATGGAAGTTGCTATTACTATAGTGGTGATTCAGGGACAGGGAAGTCCTTTATTGCCTATTCTATCCTAAAAACCACCGAAATCGAAGATGACCAAGTATGCCTCTTAGTTGCTGATGAATACAACAAAGAGAATCATTTGGAGCTTATAAGAAAATTGCTACAGAGAGAGCTTTCTACTGATGATATCGTGCGTGATATTTTGCTGGTATCTGACTTCTGCAAAGAAGAGATGATTATATGTGATATACACCAGATTCAGGAATATCTCAGCTCTAACCTCAAAGGAGACTTTCTCTTCGAAGGTGAGTTATCAAACAGAAGAAAGCAAATAGAGCAGACCTTATCTACCATTTGTAGTAGGTTATTGAGTAGTATTAAACTGATGATAATCGATAACTACCAGTGGGTTGATAGTGGGTCGAAAGATATCTTGACTAACCTGATTAAGATAACCTCTTCGAGTGGAGTAGTATCCATCGTTATTAGTGGTGAGAGTAGTAACAAGCCACTGCCTTATGCTCAAACATTTGAGTTTCACGATTTAAACGAAAAGCGTAGCTCTGAATTTGTTAGCACTATTCTGAGAAATGCTACCGCTGAAGCACATAGTATTATCTTCTCTATGACTAGCGGTAACCCTCTCCTTATTATGGAGATATGTAAACTCCTTAGAAGAGAGATAAAGGGCGAATATGATCTAATTTCCGGGCAGAAGGTTAAACAGTTTTTGATTGATGGTAATGTCTCTGACAATATGGCATCCATCTTCATGAATGAGTTTGATAATCTTCAACCCGAACAGCAACAGATGCTTAGGTTTGCCTCTATTATAGGTAAGGCATTCTCGCTGGATGAGCTTCAAGAGATAACTAATAGAGACAAAGCTGACCCTATCCTCTCTACTATTGAAGACCTACAGCAGGATGGAGTGATTACTAAAATTGACCTTAATCCCACTCTCCTATTTATTTTTAACAATAAGCTGATGAGAGAGACTATCTACAGCTCGGTGTTGAAGTCTGAGAAGATAAGTCTGCATGAGAAATTGGGTCACTATTATGAAAGTAATCTTTCTGAGATGTCTGTAAAAAACTATGAGTTAGTAGCAACTCACTATATCTTAGCAGAGAATAAAAGTAAGGCTCTAAAGTATTCATTGCTTGCCGGTGAGAAAAACCTGAGAATATCAAACATTGGAGTAGCGCTTCATTATTACAAAACAGCTCTGAGTTTTGCTATAGATGATAAAGATTTGCAGAAGCTTACACTGATAGTTACAGATATATATCTGCAAATGAGTGAAACTGATATAGCTGAGAAGATGTTGTTAGGTTTGAACAAAGAAACTCTGGAAGAGTATGCTTTAAACAGTAAATACAACTACTTACAAGCTCGTTTACTACTTCTCAAGAGTGATTATTCCCAGCTAACAGAGATAAAGATAGCACTTGATATTGACGACCTATACTCTGTTAAAACAGCTCTTTATCAACTTGATGCTTATCGCTTCACCGGTGATTTCGAGAAGTTTGATTTGCTCTCAGAGAAGTTTAAGCAACTATTCGGAAAGGCAGAACGAGAAGATTACCTTGGAGAGCTATTAGCAATTATAGGACAGAATATGATCTATCGGGGTGAGTATGCTAAAGCCGAGGAGTGCTATGCCAGAAAACTCTCAATATCTCTAAAAAGAGAAGACTTCTACTCAAGTAGAGTGGCATATAGCTCCCTTGGAATCATCTCTTCAAGACAGGGTAACAAATCAAAAGCTAAGGAATTTTACCTTCTTGCCTTGGAAGCTGCGGATAAAAGTGGAGACCGGAATGGCTACTCCAAAGTTATGATGGATTTAGGCACATTAAGTAAGAATGAAGATAAGTTTGAAGAAGCTGAAGAGTATTATAGAAAGAGTTTAGCAACAGCAAAGACTATTGGAAATCAGCAACAAGAATCGGTAGTACTATATAATATCGGCGAGATGTTGATGTGGCAGGAGGAGTATGAAAAGGCTCTGACCTTGATCCGGGAATCCAGGCTTATCGCTGAGAAACTAAGCGATGTAGTCTCACTTAGCTATTGTGATGATGCTATTGGTGACTGCTATTTCCGTTTAGAAAAGGTTGAGCTTTCCGAGCAAACCTATAAAGAGAATGAAAAAAGACAAATCAAGATAAATGATAGAGAGGGACTTGCTCATACCTGGGGTAATCTGGGTAATATCGCAAAAGTGAAAGAGAACTATGATGAAGCAATCCACTACTATGATAAACAGAGAGAGCTGTTGCAGGAAGTTGGAGACCTTGATGGAGAGGGGAGAGCCTACTTTAATTGGGCTATGATTCATGTAATCAGAGAGGAAAATGACGATGCGATAGATAAGCTTAAGAAAGCACATAGCCTGTTCTCAAAATGCGGAGCAGTTCAATTGGTTGAGTTCACCCAAGAACAGATAAATAAGTACAGCCAATAGAGTAAAAGCTTCCATAAACTACAATTAATTGTTCAATTGGCACTAAATATGCATTAAAATAGTGTAGTGTTAGGAAAAGATGTTTTATCTTGAGTGAAAGTTTGAGATTGATATCTATGAGAGTTATGGTAGTTAGGGAGGATTTCTGAGAGGAATTGCTTGAGATGGCCTCTTTTTATCCTCTCTTTCGCGTTTTAGGTGAAAACCTAATAATCGTTAACTATAGAGTGGTATCTGACCCGAATGTCTTTTAAATGTAGATATTTAATGGTGTGAACGTTATTTACACCCCTGACCCCAGATTGTCAATTATGAGTCCAATTCTAATGAATTTTACATTATGTCACAATTAATGTCCCTTACCAGGGATGGTAAGAAGGAAAAATATTCTTTATACGCATTGGAGGTTATTATGAAGAAAATATTGATACCAGTGATACTTTTAGCACTCACATTATCTTTATTTGCTCAACTTGAGAGTTTTGTACCCAATAAGACTATGTCTGACGCAGGTAAGCCAATCCGAAAGGCATCACATCCTGTTACAAGAACCCAAACTTTTGAATGGGAATTAGCTTTTGATCCCATTATCGCAAATGGTGCCAGTTATTATGACTATATGATAGGCACATA
>JAVCCX010000085.1 GCA_030765245.1 Candidatus Zophobacter franzmannii
AATCTGTGAATCCTGAAGAGTTTGATAATTTAGCTGACTACTTATTAGTTGAGCTCAATCATCTTCCTGAGACAGATGAAATGATTGTGATTGAAGATCTACATTTTAAAATTGTTGAGATTAAAAATCAGAGAATAAACTATGTAGAGATTACATGTAAGGAGCCGCTAACAAATAGTGAAGAATAGTATATTACTTGTTATCTGCTTATTCGCAGTAATCACACTCAGAGCAGACTATCTCGAGTACCGAGTTAGGGTCTGGGGCATAACCAATTCAGTCATAAAAGTAAAGCATGAGAAAAGCGATACACTAGGTGTTTTCGATGTTCATGTGCAGACTTTATCTGCCGTCAGTATCTTCTCGAATGTAGATAATTACTATTACTCAACATACACCAACGGGTTCAATACCAACTATCTGAGAAAGAAGATACAGCAATCTAACTACACTGAGAACCGAGAAGTATTCATTCGTGATAACATAGCTTATATGATTGATTATACCAAGGATACTGAAGGTGAATATCCAGTATTTGAAGATACTTGTGATCTTTTTTGTGGACTCTTTAGAATGAGCAAAGATGCTGAAAAAGAGGGTTCTTTTCATATATTTTCGAATCGGCATTTGTGGAAAGTTAATTACAAACCCGCAGGGATCGAAACCATTAAAACAGAACTAGGGAAAGTAGAAGCATATAGATTAGAGATTTATTTCACACAATTAACCGAGGGTGACTTTAAATGCACGGATATTTTCACGAATAATGTTATGAAAGAGAACCAACTTCTTGAGTTATGGATTTCCACTGATGAAGATAGAATACCACTTAGAGCACTTCTCCACAAAAACAAATTCCGAGTCTATTGGGATATCGTAGAATATCGAAACCAAGATGACTAAACTTAGATTTACAAGCGTGTTGTTTTGGCTATGGATGATTCTTATTGTAACTCTTTCATCTTGGCCATCCCTTAAAACATCTGATACAGGTATTTTGTCACTAGATAAACTGCTACATTTTGGAAAATATGGCATGGCTGGATTGCTGCTTGGCTTGTTTCTCCTTCGAACTAATCATTCTCTCAAAAATATCATTACTAAGTTTGCTTACTTAGCACTATTCAGCATAGCAGATGAGTATCATCAATTCTTTATCTCCGGACGAAGTGTATCAATTTGGGATGCAATTGCGAATCTCATCGGCGTCTTTTTTGCTTTACTATTTATTATCGTTATTATAAAAGGTATAATCTTTAAAAAACATTTATCGTAATAGGAGCTAATATGATTGCAATAAACACTCAAAATGCACCTAAGGTAGTAGGCCCATATTCACAAGCAAGCCTTAATAATGGTTTACTATTCATCTCAGGCCAACTAGGGTTTGATCCTAAGACCAGTCTGTTATTAGGCGGATTTGAAGCTCAAGCTGAGCAAGTATTTAAAAACTTAGAAGCTGTTTTAAAAGAAGCTGATTTCACTTTTACAAATGTGATGAAAGTATCAGTCTTTCTCCAAAGTATGAATGACTTCACATCGTTGAACTCTATTTATGCTAAGTATTTTACAGAACCATATCCTGCCAGAGAAGCAATTGAAGTTGCTACTCTTCCTAAGGGTGGATTAGTCGAAATTTCCTTAATCGCAATGAAGTGAGGATAAGATGTCAATTAGTACTAAAACTGGGGATAAGGGGACTACAAGTCTTTGGAGTGGTCAAAGGGTTGAGAAGAGTTCATTAAGGGTTGAATCGTATGGAACTCTCGACGAACTTGATTCTCACATATCAGATGCCCTTTTATACGTAGAAGATCCATTATCTATTCACTTCATAGGTTTTATTCAACAACTTCTATACCGTGCCATGGGGCAGTTGGCAACAAAAGGAATGGACTTCAAAGCTCCAATCCTCCAGGTTGAAGTTGAGAAAGTTACAGAGATGGTGCATACTCTCGAAGCCAAGGTTGAGCTTACAGGTTTTGTTAAAACCGGTAGGACTATTCAATCCGCAAAACTGGATATCTGCAGAGCAATTGCAAGAAGAGGGGAGAGAAGAATATTGGAATTGGATAACTCAGAGCCGGTTGCAGAGCCAGTTCGGATGTTCATCAACAGGCTTTCAGACCTACTCTTTATCATAGCTAGATACGAAGAACAATTAGTCGGCAAATTAGAATATAAAAAACTATAAATAGGAGATTTTAAATGTACAAGTTAGTACTTTTGCGTCATGGTCAATCAACTTGGAATTTAGAGAATAAGTTTACAGGATGGACAGATGTTGACCTTTCAAATCAAGGAGTTGAAGAAGCTAAATCAGCAGGAGTGATATTAAACGAGAAAGGTTATACTTTTGATATCGCCTTCACTTCTGTTTTAAAAAGAGCAATAAAGACCTTATGGTTTACCTTAGATGGCTTAAACCAACAATGGATACCTGTTTACAAAGCCTGGGAACTCAACGAAAGGCATTATGGAGACTTACAAGGTCTTAATAAAGGTGAAACAGCACAAAAATATGGTGATGATCAGGTTTTGGTATGGCGTCGTAGTTATGACACTCCGCCTCCTCCAATGACAATGGAAGATGATAGATATGCAGGAAAGGACCCTCGTTATGGAAACCTCCCTGAGGAGAATATCCCACTTACTGAATGCCTAAAAGACACTGTTACAAGAGTAATCCCTTATTATGAGAACAAAATTAAACCATATATCAAAGATGGCCGAAATGTTATTATTACTGCACATGGTAATAGTCTCAGAGCCCTTGTTATGTATTTAGACAATGTCAGCGAAGAAGAGATTGTAAATCTAAATATTCCGACAGGTGTTCCACTTGTTTATGAGCTTGATGATGAGTTGAAACCTAAGAAGAGCTATTATCTAGGCGATAACGCTGCTATTAAGAAGGCACAAGAAGCAGTTGCCAATCAAGGTAAAGCTGCCAAGTAATACCAATTTACTTTCATAGGGCTTAGTTTACTGAGCCCTATTTCTTTATTGGTTATAGCCAATTGAATATAAATAGTGAAACATTAATACTATCTACACAGTGGAATTTGCAACGAGTTACAACAATTCTGACTATCTTGATACTGCTTGCTTTACAATATCATTAGGAATCATTGATAATCTCAAACTGCGTGTTGTTGAGGGTGGAGTAGAGACAAATGAAGTAGGAACGGAAAATGATAGTAAATCTAGAAATTAGAATTTGATAAGTAGTAAATCGATTGATGTTTAGTTTCTTCTATTGGTTCCTTGACAAGAAATCATTGGTAACATATTCAATACTTGAAATGTTTTAAGAATATACGGAGAGTCAATGTCATATACAGTTTTAGCAAGAAAATATCGACCTCAAACCTTTGAAGAGGTTTATGCTCAAGATCATATAACTCGAATACTTGTTAACGCAATTGAGATGAAGAGAGTTGCCCAAGCATATTTGTTTGCTGGACCTCGTGGTGTTGGTAAAACATCGATGGCGAGAATTCTTGCAAAGAGCTTGAATTGTGAGAAAGGAGCATCCGCGCATCCTTGTAACGAGTGTTCCAATTGTACTACTATTACCAATGGAAGTTCACAGGATGTAGTAGAGATTGATGGAGCCTCAAATACTAGTGTGGATGATGTTAGGGATTTACAAAAAGATCTCATATATGCTACAGCAACATCGGTTTATAAAATATATATCATTGATGAAGTTCACATGTTATCGAAGAATGCTTTCAATGCACTTCTGAAGACGCTTGAGGAACCTCCTGAAAATGTTATCTTCATTTTTGCTACCACAGAACCACATAAGGTGTTACCAACCATCTTATCAAGATGTCAACGCTTTGATTTTAAGAGTATTCCTGTTGAGTCCATTGTCAAAAGACTAAAGGATATTGCAGTGAAAGAGAAGGTTCATACTGATGAGGAGTCTCTGTATATAATTGCTCAAAAAGCTGATGGTGGATTGCGTGATGCATTATCCTTATTTGACCAAGTAATTTCATATTGTGGGAATGACATTACATTCCAGCAAGTACAAGATATCTTTGGGATTTTACCTTACGACTTATTTGTCAACATCTTGAATGGAATACACAAAAAAGACTTTAAGGGAATTTTAAGTAACTTCCATACTCTAATTGAAGCCGGCAAAGATTTACAGGAGTTTCTAAGTGGGTTCATGGAATTTATCCGTAAACTCCTATTGATAAAGATTGGAGTTACTATCTCGGATATACCAGTATCTATGATTAGCCAATTTAATGATACTGCTGAACTATTTGAGCAGAACACTCTACTTTATTTTATCTCTATTCTCATGAAGCTGAAAAACGACATCAAGTCAGGTTCAAACTCAGTTATGCTTACAGAAATAACACTATTGAAAATGAGTAAAGTTGAAGATATGATTGAGATTTCTGATTTAGTTGAGAGAGTCAATCAAAACCCTGGCATTTCTAATCTTCCAAAGTCAAATCTAACTAATAGAGAAGTTAAAATTCCCAAGATCCCTGTAACAATTACAGAAGTTAAGGCTGATGCGGTGGATAATGTTAAAGAAAGTAGGACAAACTTGCATCCTTTACTAACATTTGATATTTTAAAAACTCAATGGAAAGAGATTGTCGAAACTGTCAAATCTAGACGAAGTATTGTAGGGAGAATGTTAGAAGTCGCAGAAATAAGCAATGTAACGCAAGCTACAATTACTTTAACTGCGGACAACGATTTAGTTAGGAATTCGATAAATGAGCATGAACAAGAACTTCTCAATCTAATCAATTCAACATTTAATGCATCAGTAAAGCATCTAAAAGTCAATGTCATTAGTGTAAGTAAAGAGAAGAAATCTGATTTTACAATGAATAACATTGAAGAGAAAGCTCCGGATTTAGCTAAGTTTATCAAAACAACAGATTCGATAGTCAAGCAACTATGATCCTAAATATCTTAATCTATACAATTAGTAGTTTATATCTACTATTCTTTCTTACTATGCTATACGGCTTAGTTAAGATGATCCTTCAAAAGAAATATGAGGGTCCACCTCAGAAGATTTCTGTTATTGTAGCTGCTAGAAATGAAGAGAGTAATATAGAGACGCTTATCAAAGCCATTCTTAACCAGGATTACGCTAACACAGATTATGAACTGGTTATTGCTGATGATAGGTCTGAAGATGAAACAGGAGATATCATTCAGCTTTATTGTGACCTTTACCCGGACAATGTCAAGAAGGTTAGAATTAATGAGCAAAAAGCAGATTTGATAGGGAAGAAAAATGCCCTGACTGAAGCTATCAAAGTAGCTAAATATGACATTTTAGTTTTTACCGATGCAGATTGTACACCGGATAGCGAGTGGTTGTTGAGGATGAATGCAGCCTTTAGTACCAAGGTAGATTTTGTTGCCGGTTATTCACCTCTTATTTTGGAAAACAAACTCAATCAAGGTGTTAAAAATCTGGAAAGAGCTTTCTTTTTTGGAATTGCGGCAGGAAGCTTTGGGATCAAATATCCAATCACAGTGACTGGTCGTAATATGGCTTATAGGAAATCACTATTCAACAAAGTAAATGGATTTTCAGGAATTGGACATATACGCTCTGGTGATGATGACTTGATGCTTTTAAAAATGAAGCCTTATATCCGTGAATATGCTTATCTATTAGATAAAACAGGTGTAGTTCCATCTAAAGATAGAAATGCTATAAAATCCCAAGCAAATTTAGAAACTCGAAGATATTCAAAGTTTAAGTATCATCCTTTGTATGTCCAATCTATCAGTCTTTTTGCCTTTATCTATTATTTGATGTTCTTTACTTCTACA
>JAVCCX010000197.1 GCA_030765245.1 Candidatus Zophobacter franzmannii
AAGGGAATGAGTATTTAAGCTCAAAAAAGTACGGCCTCGAGTTAGGCGGTCGTGCTCAACTATCAATCTTTGGTGGAGAGGAAGCTCTCAGCTATCATTTTAGAAAACTTAAGAAGCTTAGTTACTTAAAACCTGAAGAGGAACATAGAATCGCTTTTGATGGCCGTTGGGATACCTTTGTCGGACTCTGGTATGAAGCAACACTGAGTATGTACACAGCTGAAACTAAGCTTGAGAAATCGCACAAATATCTTACTGTTGGAACAGATTACACAATAGGAGTTGGGAATGGAGTACATGCACTTGCTGAACATCTCTATCAAGCAACTGCAAACGATCAACTACTTAGTTCCGTAGATGAGATGAATCACACAGCATTGCAATTAGAATATCCAATTGGATTGTATGATTCAGTACAGGGATTTGCAGTCTATGATTGGGAGATGGAGAAATTGAACACATACATTGCAATCTCCAGGACAACAGATTATCTTACAATGATACTGAGCTATGGGGTGAACTCCGTAAACATAAATAATACAACTAATACAATCCAATTTACATTAAGAATGACATATTGAGGGCATGAAATGGAAAACATAGTACAAATTAAGAATATGATTAAGCGATATCCTGCCGGAAGTGGAGAATTCACTGCTTTGAAAGATATTAATCTTACAATTGGTAAGGGTGAGTTTACAGGTTTTGTAGGACCAAGTGGATCCGGTAAAACAACATTGTTAAATATCATCGGGACTCTTGACCGACAATCAGAGGGTGATGTACAGGTTATGGGAACAGATGTATTAAAACTTACTCATAAGCAATCTGCTAGACTTAGGTCTGAGAAGATAGGTTTCATTTTTCAAAGCTATAACCTTCTGCCTGTTTACACTGTATATGAGAATGTAGAATTTCCACTGTTACTACTTAATATCCCTGAATCCAAGCGAAAAGAGATGGTTCTAAAGGCACTAGAATGGGTAGGCTTAACAGATAAGATTAAGAGTAAACCGCATCAGCTTTCAGGTGGAGAGTGTCAGAGAGTTGCAATTGCCAGGGCTATAGTAAAAAGACCATTGTTGGTTGTTGCAGATGAACCAACTGCGAATCTGGATGCCGAAAACTCACATCATATTCTAAAAACTATGGTTGAACTAAATAGAGAGCTTAAGACTACATTCATCTTTTCAACGCATGACCAGAAGGTGATAAACTACCTGGAAAGAAAGATATCTCTTATCGATGGTAGGATTACCAAAGACGAGATAAAGGAAGGATAATATGCTTATTCTAAAGCTTGCCTTTAAAAATATATTAGGTCAAGGTTTCAGAAGCTGGCTCAACTTCTTTATTCTTTCACTGGTTTTTGTTGGGATCATTGCTATGCAGGGTTTCTATGTCGGCTGGGAGGAACAATCCAGACGGAGTATGACTGACTGGGAGATTGGAAAGGGACAGTACTGGGTGGATCAATATGATGTGTTTGACCCCTTTACCTACGATAAGAGTCATAGTGTTATTCCTGCTGACCTTCAAATGCTAATTGATATTGATAAAGCTGTTCCGATGCTTCTAGCCCCGGCTGTTGTATATCCTGATGGTAGGTTCAGAAATACAGTTGTTAAGGGAATACCAATTAATCAAACCGTTCTAAAGTTTCCTTCTCAGAGTTTGAAGCCACAAGGGGATTATATTCCTGCAATGATTGGTAATACAACCGCAAGATCTATGAAGTTAGAAATAGGTGATGTCCTCACAATGCGGTGGAGAGATGTAAATGGTACCTTTGATGCGAGGGATGTAAAGATTGTCGAGACCTTCCAATCCTCAGTTCCTACAGTTGATGCAAACTGTTTCTGGGTTGGATTTGAACAACTCCAAGAGATGTTGGGCACTCCCGGGGAGGCATCAATTATCACTCTTACCGATGAGAGCTTTAAGGCAGATTTTAAGGGGTGGACTCATAAGGATTTAGACTTTCTCTTTGCTGATTTCAATGCAATCATGGCTACAGAGATGGTTGGAGCTGTCGTGATGTATCTAATCTTTATTCTACTTGCGATGATTGCAATATTTGATACTCAGATGCTTGCTATCTTCAAGCGGAGAAAAGAGATTGGGACTCTGATGGCATTAGGGATGACCCGTAAGAAAATCATCCGATTGTTTGTCTCAGAAGGGGCTGTTTATGCTCTTGGTTCAATCTTTGTAGGGCTTATCTGGGGAATTCCAATCCTCATGCTGACTACCCATAATGGTTGGAATCTTGCCGGTTATGAAGATATGGGAATGGTTGGAATGGAAGGGATTATGTATCCTGTTTATCCCCTTTGGTTATATACATTAACGGCTGTTATTATTCTCGTAACCACTGCCTTTGTTAGCTGGATTCCGGCTAAGAAGATTAGCAAACTTAAACCAACAGAAGCCCTTAGCGGACGAGTTAATTAGGAGGTTATATGTTTAAATTTTTAATGAAAGGAATCCTCCGAGATAAGTCACGAACACTTTATCCACTAATAACAATCTCTATGGGCGTGATGCTGATTGTGTTTATGTGGTGCTGGGCTAATGGTGCTATGTCTGGTATGGTTGATAAGACTGCGAGTCTGGACCTCGGACATATGAAAATAGTCACTAGAGCCTATGAAGAGATTATCGATCAAAAGCCTTATGACCTTTGCCTAACAGATGTTGATGAACTGTTGGTTGAGTTAAAGCAGAAGTATCCAGGGATTAAGTTCAAACCAAGAACAAACTTTGGGGGACTGCTCGATGTCCCGGATGAGAATGGGCAGACTAAGGCACAAGGAGACTTCATTGGGATTGCTATGAACCTTCTCAATGATCCTGATGAGATTGAGACTTTTAGCTTGAAAGATGCAATGGTAATGGGTCATTTACCTAAGAAGAGTGATGAGATTCTAATCTCCAATGTTATCTTTGAGAAGTTTGAACTTAAGCTCAATGACACTGTTTCAATAATCACATCCACGATGTACGGTTCTATGAGTATTCGTAACTACAAAGTTGCAGGTACTGTTCGCTTTGGTGTTAAAGCTTTAGACAGGGGAGCTGTGCTTATAGATAATAGTGCTATAGCTGACTTGCTGGATATGGAAAATGCAAGTAGCGAAATCTTCTGTTTCCTACCTGAAATGGAGTATAGCAGAAGAGATGCTGAGAAGATTAAGACCTCCTTTAATGCTGAGTTCACTGATGTTGACAATGAGTTCTCACCTTATATGCGAACTATGAATGATGATGCAACTATGGGTTATATGATGAAGATGACTAATACTTCCATAATGTTCATGAACTTTGGGCTGATGATTATGGTTGCTATTGTCCTTTGGAACTCCGGATTGTTGAACAATATTCGTCGTTATGGTGAGATGGGGGTCCGTCTTGCTATGGGAGAATCAAAGGGACATATCTATCGATCAATAGTAAAGGAATCAATCCTGATTGGAATTTTAGGCTCGGTGATTGGTACCTTGTTAGGTCTTGCAATCTCGCTGTATTTGCAGTATCATCCTGTGGATATATCACATTATATGAACAACTCATCGATTATGATGGGGAATGAATATGCAGCTAAGATTGATGGAATAAGTCTTTTCATTGGCTTCATTCCCGGAGTATTAGCCTCAATATTAGGCTCAATGCTTGCCGGTAGGGGAATCTACAAACGGCAGACAGCTCAATTATTTAAAGAAATGGAGAAATAAAGATGCGTAAATACATTTTACTAATATTGCTTTTAGGCATCGGATTACTTACCGCAACCGAATATCCAGATGGGATGAAGATTCTTAAACAGATCGATAACAATATGTATGCAACTTCAACTGT
>JAVCCX010000299.1 GCA_030765245.1 Candidatus Zophobacter franzmannii
AAAAGTGAACTATTACAAATGTGGTGCGAGCTAACTCTTCCCACGACTCCATGCGAGTAAAACGAGTACGAGTCCATGGGAAACGATAGAAACATATCTTCAAATGAAGTCCATTTTCACTTCGTTCTCACCATTTGCAAGGTTTCGCTTTGCTCAGCCATTGCAAAGGTAAGAAGATAGTGTTGCTTTATCGCTTTGCCCCAAACTCACTTTGCTCGCTTCGGTGCAAGCTACGCCGGTGGTTTGCTTTATCGCTTTGCCCCAAACTCACTCCGTTCGCTATGGTGCAAGCTATTAACTACTGCCTGAACTGTCCTACTTGTAGAATCGAAGAATCAAGAAACTGCTTTGAAACAAGCCTAAGGTCTGATGTTCGGCATGGGTTGATATCAATTCCACCTCTACGGGTGTAGTAGGCAATTACTGTCAATTCCTCAGGGTTCAACAAATCAAAGAGTCGTTTATACATCGTCTCGACAATCTCTTCATGAAAATGGTTCTCTTCTCTGAATGAGATAATGTATTTCAATAGGGATGGATGGTCTAATTGAAAAGAGGACTTATAGGCGATAAAAACATTTCCCCAATCCGGTTGTCCGGTTACCTTGCAATTACTCTTTAAAAGGGTCGAAAATAGCTTCTCAGAGCAAGATGTTGATTGCTTATGAACCTGTAATACCTCAGGATTTTCAGTATAGCTTGTAATCTCAGATATATCTTGATTAAGACCATCAATGCAGATGGATTCATTACTATACTTCGTCGTAGCCTGTGATGTATGAAAATTAACTGTTACAATACATTCCAGTAACTCAGAAAGGTCTTTGCTAACAATCTCCTTTAACTTTGCAATACCGTCTGCAACAGATGGAGCTAATCTCTCCATGTTAAAAGAGTTGAAGTAGAGTTTCAGGGATTTACTCTCAACAAGATACTTGGATTCGCAAGGGGTTACTAACTTAGCAATTGCAGATACCGGTACTCCATTTGTAAGTAAAAAACTGATTTCATACGCATGCCAAACATCATAACCGGTAAACGGCAGGTTGTTGCTATCTATCTCTATTCCAGTCCTGTTGAGTTGACGATCAACCTTTTCAAGAATGGAAGAAGTATATTCTGTTGGATAAACTGTCTTTTCACCTAATGTTTTCATTTTAACTCCAGAGCTAAATCACTGCATTGTTCAGGTTTCCATGATTGAAACCTAACCACAACATTGCTATTTTTAAAAGCCGAGTCTTTTTCCATGTTAATACAGAAAGTCTCTGAAGAGAGATTCTTAATCACAATGTATGCCTTTTCTTTTACTGATACTTTCAAGGGAATGTCGACCGCACCTTCGATTCTATCTCTATTGATGTGCACCTTACGCAAAAACTTCTTGTATCGATTGTAGAGAGAGATTTCCAGTTCACAGGAACTGTTGGTTGTAAGAATAGAAAGCGTATCAGCCTTTATAACTCTAACCCCAAAATCAACCCCATTGAAATCTGAGCGAATTGAACAATCTGAATAGATAGGGTAGGTATTGAAGCTTGAAATATCATTGCAATAAGTGATTTGCTTATGCTTCGTTTTATGAGGTTCAAAGACTGGATTAGAAGGTATGGAAGTGAATGGGATTATACATTTCTGTACATCAGAGTTCTCAGGAGAGATTACAAAAGAGTACTTATTCTTGAGAATCAATTGCGTATCATCTTTAGGTAAGTACCTGAATAAGTAGCCGGAACTGTTAGTTTTAAACTCATTAAAATAGCTCGATTGATACATCGCCCAATCTGCAAATATGTTAGGTTGTGGTTTCTTGTTGTAATCAACAACTCGAATAGAAACAGTGTTATCTATCACCTTGCGAGTAAAGGATCTGAAGGCTAGCAGATGCTTGTTCAGAATTGAGTTTAACTTCGCTTTTCCGGGACGAATAATGGAATTACCATCCTTCGTATTGCCACCGGTTTCTATATCGAAAGCTAATGTTCTGGTCTCTGCATACAAATAGTGGCGTAAGTACCCAATCATAGTCGTAGTACCAAGATGTAGCTCATAATTACCCGGTAGGTAGTCTTTAGGTAAATACTCAACTAAAGACTCTCCAAGTTCGAGGTAGTGCTGATAGTCCGGTGATAGCTCACTGCCGTCATTCCAAGGGAAGAATATCTTTTCTGAGAAGTTTCCCGTCGCAGAGCTATGATAGTTAAGAGCATAGGTAAAGTTCTCGTTGTGGAAGAACTCCTGCATCGCTAACACTTCAGACTCAGAAGCCGGGCAATGCCCTTTAAAATACAAACTCTGGGGATATGGAAAGGCAAAATCAAACCAGTTGAAGTCGAAGTTCTTGTTTAAATCTACTCCGTCTGTTCTGATCTCCAAGTATCCATTAAAGTTTGTGTCTGTTTTATTTTTACGACAGAGGAAATACTCTCCCGAAGTAACTGAGTCAAAGCCTTCAGGATTCATGGTTGGGACAAACCAGAGCTCAAAAGTGTTGAGTAGCTCTGTAATCTCTGTAGAATGATTATATGAGCTGAGAACATCCTGTAAAATCCTAAGTGAAATCTCTACTCCTATTACCTCTTCACCTTGTGAAGATCCATGAATAAGCAAGGTTGGACGGCTTTTGAAATTCACCTTCGCATGATTTGATACTCTAATTGCATAGATAGGTTTCTTTGAATAACCACTATGACCAATAATCTCCCATCTTGCTAACTTTGAGTATTCATGACATATCTGCTTAACATCTGCAATCATTTCCGGATAAGTGTGATATACATCGGGAAGAGGGTAATAATTCTGCTGACCAACTAACCCTAGGGTAAAAAGGAGAATAGAGATTAGGAAAAATAGTCTATTCATGCTTCGAATTTGTAAGTGTAGATGAGATAAGATTGCTAAAGGTTTCTGAATCATTAGGCACAAATGCAATTTCCGTGACTGCAAGAGGAAGTTCAAGATAGTTTTGAAGTTTTGTGAAGTCTTTTTCAGTCGTAACTACATACTTTATATCATTTATGCTTAAGTCATCCAATATGTTGTTAATCTCAGCAATCTTGTTGAAAGCATAATGATCAGGGAAGACATAGTGCTTAAAGAAGCTAAGCTTGGCATCCATAATCGTCCGTTCAAATGAGATTGGATTACCAATTGCTGAAAGAAGGGCTACACGATTATCTTTTAACTCTGAGAACTCTATATCGTCACCTTCCATGGAGTAGAAGCGTTTTATCTGATAATTGCCCTGAATAATGGGTTTCTCTGCTGATAGTGCAAATTTGGGTA
>JAVCCX010000007.1 GCA_030765245.1 Candidatus Zophobacter franzmannii
AACAGTATAATTTCTCAACTCATGCCTTAGCAGTTGTGGGAGATTTGGTTAATGTCGATGTTGGGCAGGAAGGTAGTTATCGAATTGAAGAGATCGCTCCCAGAAAGAACACCTTTTCCCGCTTCTCCGGTGGTTCGTTTCAGAAAGAGATTCCTATTGCCACGAATTTGGACCTTATTGTTATAACAACTTCATGGGCATTTCCAATGATTAAATACGGCTTAATTGACCGTTACCTCTGCCTTGCTGCAAAATATGATATAACCCCACTCGTATGCCTTAATAAGATAGATATGGCAACAGATAGAGAGTTTGTAGATGAAGATTTTGCCTATTATGTTGAGAGTGGAATTGATGTTATTTATACTTCATGCGAAACTTGTGAAGGTATGGAGGAGCTCAAGCAAAAGTTGAGTGATAAGATCTCTGTGTTCACTGGACAATCAGGAGTTGGAAAGAGCTCAATAATCAATATTTTGTATCCCGGTGTGAACCTTCGTACTGCTGAGATCAGCACTTATAATGAGAAGGGAAGGCATACGACTACAAGTAGCTCACTGATAAAGTGGAGCTTTGGTGGTTACCTTGTTGATACTCCGGGAATCAAGACAGTTACTCTACATAGTTCAGATATAACTGATATCCCCCACCTTTTCCCAGGGTTTGATAGATTTAGTAGTGGTTGCAAGTTCCGAAACTGCGTCCATACGCATGAGGTTCAGTGTGGTATTAAGCAAGCAGTAGAAGACTGCATTATCCCGCTTGAACGATATGAGTCATATCTTCGCTTAATGGAGTCACTAAAATGAAAAATATTATAGTTTATATAAATCCCTATCATGCTAAAATTCCTGAGGTTGCTACAGTTCTTGAAGACCTTCAGAAAAAGTATGGAGTTGTGTTTTGGTGCCTTCCTCGTCAGGATAACCTATTCCCTGAGACAATAAACACAAGTAGTGAAAAAGACCTAAAGCAAAAGAACTGTGATTGCATTCTTGTGTTCGGGGGAGATGGTTCGATTCTGCAAGCAAAAGATACTGCTTTGAAATTTAACACACCCATTCTAGGTGTGAATATCGGGCATCTTGGGTTTCTCTCTGAGACTGACATGACAGACTTAGAGAAATCTTTAGATAACCTGATGCATAAGAAGTTTCAAGTACAATCAAGAATGCTAATCCGTGCAGATGTTTGGCGAGATGGCAATAAGATTTTTTCCACCCTAGCCTTAAATGATGCTGTTATTTATAAATCTGTATCACCTAAGTTAATTGAAGTGAAAATATTGGATCAGAAAAGGCATGTTTTAACAGCAAGATGTGATGGTTTTGTGGCTGCAACACCAACAGGTTCAACAGCATACTCGCTCGCTGCCGGTGGTCCACTCCTTACACCCGTTATGGATGCAATTGTTATTACTCCCTTAAACCCTCACATCATGGCAATCAGACCGATTGTCTTCCCTGCAAAAAACAAGATAACTTTTAGAATGATAGATCAGGAACATAGTTCAATGCTCCAGATTGATGGTGTTAATGCAATAGAGTTACAAGAGGGTGATGAGGTGAGAATTACTGCAGCTAAGGAGAAAGTAAACTTTATTAAGTTATCCAATAGAACCTTCTACCAAATCTTAAGAAACAAGATGCATATGGGCAGAATATGATTAAGAAACTTATCCTGGAAAATTTTATTCTCATTGAAAAACTTGAGCTTGAATTCAAAGATGGGCTTAATGTTATCACAGGAGAAACAGGGGCGGGTAAATCTATTTTAATTGGCTCAATTGACCTTGTCTTGGGGAATCAAATAAGAACTGAGATAGCCTATGATACTGATAAACCTGTGTACATCCAAGCTGATTTCGCTTTAAACCAAGAGAACAAAGAGCTGATGGAACTTGTAGAATTTCACGGGTTTGATATTAGCGAAAACGAACTCTTCTTTGCAAAAAAAGTAACTACTTCCGGTAAAACAACAAGCTACATTAACGGAGTAAGGGTTACAAATGCTATAGTTCAACAGTTTAGAAGTATCCTTGTTGATTTCCATAATCAAAATGACCAGCAGTTACTTCTGAGACCTGACTATCAGTTAAATGTTTTAGACTCCTATGGAAAGCTCCTGAATGAAAGAGAAGAGTATAATAGAACTTTGGCATCTCTTAAGCAATTACAAGAAGAGATTTATGAGCTTAGGCGAGAAGATAAAGAAAATAAAGAGAAAATTGCTCTGTACCTTTTTCAAATTAACGAAATTGAAAGCACCAGACTTCAGTCCGGAGAGGATAAAGATATTGAGCAGGAGTTAGAGCTTTTAACTCATGCTGAGGAGATCCTTGGAAATAGCTCAGAACTTGTTAATGAACTCTATGACAATGATAATTCAATCTATGATAAATTGAGCCGTTATACAAGAGAGTTTAATAAATATGCTAAAGATAATTCCCTGATTGAGGAAATTGATAATCTACTCAATGAAACCCTTGTTTCGATGGATGATTTAGTCTCTTCAGCCCGGTCAATACCACAAAAGATTCAAAATGACCCTCAGCGACTCACTGACCTGGAGTCTAGACTTAATAGTATAAATGAGCTTAAAAGTAAATATCATTCAAATACAATTGAGGGAATAATTGAATATTATAAGAGAATCAGTACAGAAGTTACAACTCAGAAGGCTAATAAATCTTCGATTGAAAAATTGGAAAACCGACTGATTAAATTAAGAGAAAAACTAGTAAATATTGGTTCAGATTTATCAAAGAAACGAGAGAATATTTCGAAGAAACTTTCAGTTGAACTTCAGAAACAAATTCGAAAACTCTCTATGCCAGATAGTGTTTTCCAAATTTTGATTGACAAAAAACCAGTTTTTGAGTCAAATAATCAGTCAGAAGGAATAGAGTATCCGAAGAATGGTTTTGATAGTGTTAGATATATGTTTTCATCTAACAAAGGTGTTGAGCCAAAGCTATTGAAGGAAGCTATATCCGGTGGTGAGTTATCTCGTGTAATGCTTGCTGTAAAGCGGGTTCTATCGAGTTATTTACAAAGTCGGCTTATAGTATTTGATGAGATTGATGCAGGTATTGGAGGAAAGACCGCTGATATTATTGCAGACATCATTAGTGAAATGAATTCACAGCATCAAATAATGTGTATAACCCACCTTCCACAGATTGCTTCAGTTGGGAAAAATCATCTTCTGATAGCTAAAGATTCAAGTGGTAAGAAAACGAAAACAGAAATTTATACTCTCAGCGGAGAGGCAAGGATAAATGAGATAGCGCGGATGTTATCAGGATCAAATAGCAGTATCGCCCTTCAGCATGCTGCGGAGTTATTAAAACGAAAAGAATGGAGTTAAGATGGCAATAAGTAGAAAAATAAGTAAAAGTTTAGCAGTTCTCATCATCGGTATTTCAATTGTAATCTCGATTTACATGAATCCTGAAAGACCTAAGAGTAAGGTTAATATAGAAAATGCAGAAGAGGTCTTTGAGGATAACTTATCTCAGTACCACAAAACATACCGGTACACAGTACTTATTGATAGTACTAATATTACAATCCCCAACCTGGAAGGTGGATTTACTACCCTGTTCAAAGAAGAAAAAAATGGTTACAAGAATTTTGTAATAGAATCACCAATGATGAAAACATCTATCCTGAACAATTTGCTCCAGAGGTTGGGTACTCCTGCTAACTATACTGAAGCTGTCATTAATCAGATTCCTCACAAAAGAGTTCAAACACTTGATAGACTTCGTGAAAAGTACCAAGAGCATTCAGAAGATCGTGCGAAATTTAGAGCAACTCTTACTAATGCTAAATATGGCTTTGATACATATCGTTCATTGATAAAAGAAGAAGATGTTAAACTTGATAGTCTTCTAAAGAGAATAGATGACCTCGAAGAGGGTAGTTCAGACCTTGTAATGGTTACATTTACTACTAAGCCTGCTAAAAGCGTAGGTACAAAAGTCAGATTGACTAACATTGCCATCGAAACAATTAAATTCATTGCCATTCTATCAATAATAACTATAATACTCTTCTATGGTAGTAAATTATTAAACAGATTCCTTAATTGGTTTGGAGTTGGAAGCATTTCGAAGGGTTATAATTATCGAGGCTATTATAACAGCTCATACGGCCGTTACGGCCGTTACGGCGGTAAGGATAAGAAGGGTAAGCGTAAGGTTAAAAGAGTCTATAAAGACAAAGTTACCACTGACCCTGATAAAAGTGATGAGGAAGAACAAGATTCAGATAATTAGGTAAAGGAGGCTCCTATGGATCTTTCACCTTGGACAATCTGGATGATTTTAGGAATCATCTGTGTTATTGTTGAAATACTCGACCCGGCTTTCTTCTTTTTAAGCCTTGGGTTAGGTTGTATTGTTACAGGTTTATGCTCATTGTTTCCCTTTGTGGGAAGCTCAATTGTCATTCAAATAGCACTGTTCGTAATCTTTAGTTTCATCTCATTTCTACTGATGAAAAAGTTAGCTAAGAAAGTCCTGCAACCAGCAGGAAATGACACAAATATCTTTGCTCTTAAAGATAAAATCGCCCATGTAGTGAAGGATATCCCTATCGATGGTAAGGGATATGTAAAAATTGGTGGCGAAGAGTGGTCTGCAATTTCCGAAGACAACTCAGAGCTAAAAGAAGGATCTAAAGTTGTTGTCATCGACATTGAAGGCAATAAACTAATTGTACACAAATCTATGGAGGACTAATGGCAATTGTACTTATAATATTGGCTGTACTAACAATTATTCTAATCTCTAAAGGGCTAATAATTGTTCGACAAGCAGAGGTTGTAGTAATAGAAAGATTAGGAACCTATCATCATACACTTGCAAGTGGACTGCATCTGATAGTTCCTATCTTTGATAGACCCCGTAATATAACCTGGAGATCTATCAGTGCAGATTCTCGTGGAAGATCAATCATTAATCAAAAAACCGTGTCTCGTATCGATCTCAGAGAAACGGTTTATGACTTCCCACGCCAGAATGTGATTACAAAAGATAATGTTACTATCAATATCAATGCTTTACTCTATTTTCAAGTAACTGATCCGTATAAGGCAGTTTATGAAATTAGAAACCTTCCACACGCAATTGAGAAACTTACTCAAACAACTTTGCGTAATGTCATAGGTGAACTTGAACTCGACGCAACTCTTTCTTCTCGTGACACGATCAACTCTCGTCTGAGAAATATCCTGGACGAGGCTACAGATAAATGGGGAGTGAAGGTTAATAGAGTTGAGCTCCAGGACATCGAACCACCTGAAGAAATTAAACAAGCAATGGAAAAACAGATGCGTGCAGAACGCGATAAAAGAGCTAAGATTCTTGAGGCTGAAGGGGAAAGAGAATACAAAACCCGTACAGCTGAAGGTTCTAAACAGGCAGCTATTCGTGAAGCTGAAGGTAAAGCCCAAGCTAAAGTTCTTGTCGCTGAAGCTGAGAAGAAAGGAATCAAACTTATTGAGGAAGCTCTTAGCAACTCCAAAATTGATCCTGCCCAGTATCAGTTGATGATGAGATACATCGTTGCATTTAATGATATTGTCCAACAGGGTGATAAAACTGTTGTTATTCCTTATGAATCATCTGCTCTAATGGGTTCAATGAAAACTCTAAGAGAGCTTTTCAACTCTTAACAATATCTCTTAATATTAAAAAAAGGACATACATGAGTATGTCCTTTTTTTTATAAATAGGCTTATTTTAGACTTTGTAAAAATCTCTATACCATTTGATAAAGCTGTTAATTCCCTCTTGGATTGATGTATTAGGTTTATAATCCAGATTCTTTACCAAATCAGAAACATCTGCATGGCTAGCAGGCACATCTCCCGGTTGGAGTGGCAAAAGCTCTTTAATAGCCTCTTTCCCAAGGGCTTTTTCAATAGAATTGATAAAGTCCATCAGTAATACCGGTGAGCTATTCCCGATGTTATACAACTTGTATGGAGCCTTTGATGATCCAGGATCAGGACTTAATGCGTTCCATTCAGGATTTGGTTTTGCAGGATGAAATATCACACGCTTTATACCCTCTACAATATCATCAATGTATGTGAAATCCCTTTTCATCTTACCATTATTGAAAACCTTAATTGGTTTATCTTGTAGAATGGCTTCTGCAAAAAGGAATAATGCCATATCAGGTCTTCCCCATGGACCATAAACAGTGAAGAAACGAAGACCGGTTGTAGGAAGTTGATAAAGTGCACTATATGCGTGAGCCAACAATTCGTTCGATTTCTTACTTGCGGCATATAAACTAATTGGATGATCAACATTATCCGATGTACTGAATGGCAAACTTTCGTTCCAACCATAAACACTCGAACTGCTGGCGTAAACAAGATGTTTTATCATATTATGCCTTGATGCTTCTAAAATGTTGTAGAATCCCATGATATTGCTCTCTAGATAGGCATAAGGGTTAGTAATACTATACCTAACTCCAGCTTTCGCAGCTAAATTCACAACTACATCGAACTTTTCTTGTTCAAAAAGCAGTTTCAAGTTCTTCTGATCAGTAAGGTTTAGTTTTATAAACCTATAGTTAGGATACCTTTTACTTTGAACAAATGTATTATGCTTGATGTACTGTAACTCAATACCTGCATTATCTAACCTGCCATACTTTACCCTTAAGTCATAATAGTCATTAATTATATCTAGACCTACAACTTCTATTCCGTCAAGTTGAACCAACTTATTTACTAAGTGGAATCCAATAAAACCGGCTGTACCTGTAATGAGTATTTTCATCAGAAACTCCTTATAGAGTTATATATTTTTATTATCTTTTCTGCTATTACATCATCTCTAAGATGAGCTATAGTCTCACGACCATTGGGAATGTCATCACTTGAAAGTGCCTCAATCACAGCCTCTGCTACTTCCTTATGCTTGTAAGATATTAATTCAGCTCCTACGGAATCAGCAATAACATCAGGTACATCACCGCAGGGAGTGGACAATATCCTACAATTACAGGCTAAAGCCTCTTTTATAACATTTGGAGAGCCTTCATAAATAGAAGTAAATAACACTAAATCACATGCATTGTAGTAATAAACCAAATCCTGGTTTGGGATGTTCACAAAAGTAACAAGCCGAACTTCTCTTTTTAAAAGGTTAATTGCTTCTTCAGCAAGTGAAAAATTCTTCTCAGCTCTAATAGGGTTTGCCGGAAATATAATAATAATCTCATCTAACTCATAACCAAGGTGCTCCCTGGCAACAGATTGATCCATGGGATAAAATTTATCGAAAGAAACTCCGTTAGGAATAACAGAGTAGTTATTATTCTCTTTATCCAAAGACTTCAGCATCTCTGCAGATTTTACAATCACATGATCATAATACCGACATAATAGATTATTCAGATTTCGAAATAAAATCCCTGAGATATTTTTGCCCGAGACCTTCTGACCTAAGAGTTCACTACCCATAAAAGAAACAACCAATCTCTCAGAAGTTCTTGCAAAATGTGATACTATTCCACAGTAGCCATAATGAGCATGAATGATATCGATTTTATGGTTCTTTAGATACTTTTTTAGTTCAAATATAGCTTTAAGATAACCCCTTATACCGCCCTCTTTCAAAAGGAAGTAATCTAATTCAACACCTGTATTAATAAGAGACTCACCCTGATTTTTGATAATTGGTGATAGACCACTTCTGCTACCACTACTGACAAATAAGACTTTCATTAATTACTCGTTTTCTTTCTAATCAAGATATTGAAAGTACACTTGAAAAAATACACAAAATCTGTTAAAAATGGCTGTTTTTTCTTCTTCAAAAGATATCTCTTTTCAGATTGCACTATCTCCTCAAATGTCTCTGGCATATCGGCATAGAA
>JAVCCX010000329.1 GCA_030765245.1 Candidatus Zophobacter franzmannii
CATTACTACCTGAGTATTTGTAACCATTACTTTTGTTACCTCCCCTCGCAGCGAACTCCCATTCTGCTTCGGTCGGTAATCGATATCCGGTAGCATTTAAGTTAAGGGTTGTGTTATCACCACTACCTGAATAGCAAGGAGTCAAGCCTTCTGCCCTGCTTTTCTTGTTGCAAAACTCTACGCCAGCATACCAACTGACTTGTTCAACAGGCAGACTGTCACCTTCCCAATTTGAGGGATTGGTGCCCATTACTGCTTGCCATTCTGATTGTGTCACCTCATATCTTCCAATATAGAAATCACTAACTATTACATTGGATGTCCCGTTATTGAAGGTACCACCTTGAACAAAGACCATATTATCAGGAATATCGCTCCCCTCTTCGAGTGTAATCTGTTTTCGAATAGTTTCATCAGCTTTAACTTTGAAACTCTCTTCATGGGATTTGTGCTCCTCAGCAGTTACAATCAGCTCATAGGTTCCAACTGGAACATCAGTAAATGTTTTTCTGCCTGTTGCTGTGTAGTGCTCTCCCCCATCTCCCTTTAACTCAATATTTGCATTTGTCGGAATAGCCATTACCTGTATCGTACCTGTCTGAATTTCTGGATAAACCTCAACACTTTCACTACTTTTTGGCTTAAGAGTAATCACGCGGGTGATAGTTTCAGCCTTAGGCATTGATACTTCAATCTCCAATACTTGAGGGGCTATTTTCTTGTTTGAGACCCCACCTTTGAAGTCCTTTCCATTAAAGGTTACAGTTGCATTTGCGTGAGTTTTGATTGTTAAAGTTGCTCCAATATCTTCCGGGTACAGCTCAAATACTTTATTCTCACCCTTTTTCAGACTGTATGTTTCTTCAATAGTTTCACACATATCCTGTATAATACTAAAATTAATTGATTGAGGTGGCATGACAAGCTTTTCGATACCACCCTTATAATCTCTCCCATTAAAGGTTACAGTTGCATTTGCGTGAGTTTTGATTGTTAAGGTGGCTCTAATATCAGTGAGGTTATAGCTTTTGGAAGTTTCCGGTTCGACAATGGTTATCTGTTCGGTGATTGTTTCATAATTTTCAAGTTCAATTTTAATCGGGTAAGTACCTGCATCGAAGAAACTGCTTTTGGGAGTAACACCAAATCTCATCTTATCAATATAGACTGTAGCACCGGAAGGTCTTGTGGTAATAGTGACTGTTGCCGGCATAGCGGGAACAAGTTGGAAATCAAATGTATAATTATTTTCTGTGATATTACCTGATAACTCTTTAGATGCAAAACCATCTTTCTCAATTCTAATTGTATGTTTGCCAAGTTCAAGTTTCGTAGTCAACATTTTATTGGAAGTTTTACCCTTACTGACTCCATCAACAAAGACCTCTGCCCCATTTTGATTGCAGGTAATCATTATAGGAACTTGAGATACCTGTTTAAATTTTTCATCAACACTCATCTCATACACAGAACCGCTTTTCATTACAAGTCCAAAGTTCTCTTTATAACTGCCAAAGCCATCTTTTCTAAGCTCAATGTACCGAGCACCTTTTTTCATTGTTACAAGATATTTGCCTTCATCCTTAATCTGAGCAACCTTGCTTACAGAATTATAGAAGTTAATGCCATCCACTCCGCAACGCACTATCAATAGGGCACAAAGCTCTCCGTTGTTATCATATTTGTACTCATCATCAAGAAGTTGCAACCCGAGATGAGTAGGATTCTCTTTGATTTTAGATGTTATCATAAATTCAGATGCAAATATAGAACTAATAAATATGAGTAATATAACAATGAATGTTATCCTGGTTAACATTCCCTTTCTCAAAATGGTCACAGTTCCTCCAATAATATAGATTAAAGTACACATAGCAATACTTTTAAGATTAGGCAAGGAATATTTTCTTTGGACTGCATCAGCTGCGTGGATGCATCTTTAAACAAACACATCTACCCGCTCCCATTCGTTTGAGTGATAATAGCTCAATCCCATTATTACAGCAGAGATGAGCTATGTCTCTGCCCTCAAATCCTATTTTATTCAACATCCCAAGTTCCGGTTCAACCTGGAAAATATATTTAGGTCAGCGTATTTTTTATCCCACTCCAAATCCTTAGCTTTACGATGGTAAGGCATCGCCTCATTCCAAGCTTTTCTGTTAGCTTGCGTAAAAGTTTTGCAGTCTTCCATAAATCCTCCAATTTGATAATTTCAATCCAATAGTAGCATTCAATCTTTTTCTTTTAATAGCTGCCTATCTTTAAGTAGATTAATTTCATCTTTTGTCCACATCTACTCTAAGTTTTGCAAAACTGCTATAATCATGAACCTTCAATGCCCCACTACAATACTTAAAATACGCCTACTAGAAAGTTATACACAAATTGTGTATAACTTATAGGTTTCAATAAGGGTCAATTAGGTGTCTATTAAGGGTCGACTAAGAGTCAATTAAGTATTACAATAGAGCAGTAATGGACAACAAAGTGTGAAAAAGTGAAGAATTAGTGAAGGATTAGTACTATATTTTTAAGTGAATCATAGTGAATAAGAGGTATCAAATTTAGGGGTGTTAGAATAAGTTTATTGACTTGAAAGAAATTAGATAATTTTAGTAACTAAATGTAATCACAATAATTTATAATATGA
>JAVCCX010000037.1 GCA_030765245.1 Candidatus Zophobacter franzmannii
AGAGGAATTCTTTAATCAGACTATTAAGCTCTACCATGAATGGGCTACAAAGATATCAAGGTTCAGAGGAACGCGTAACGAATGGCTATCCACACTGGAATTCCCTTATGGTGAATTCCGTAAGAATCAACGGGATATGTCGGTAGCAACCTACAACGCGATTAGGAATAAGGAAGTAATCTTCATTCAAGCTCCAACGGGGATTGGCAAGACAGTTGGGACTCTCTATCCGGCTCTTAAAGCTCTTGGTGAGAGTAAATTGGATAAGATATTCTATCTCACAGCTAAGACAGTAGGTCGAACGGTTGCACTCGATACCCTACGAGACATTACTGTCAGGCATAAGCTTAAATCAGTAGTGCTTACAGCTAAGGATAAGGTTTGTCTTAATCTTGGACATCGCTGTGATGGTGATGATTGCCCTTGGGCAAAGGGGTACTTTGATCGGGAGAAACAGGCGATAGAAGAGCTGTTTGACTACGATATTTTCACACGGGATGTGATTGATGAGATTGCCCAACGACATAACATTTGCCCTTTTGAGTTCTCGCTTACTCTCACCCTGTATGCTGATGTTGTTATCGCTGATTATAATTATGCTTTCGATCCGACTGTCCATTTAAAACGCTTCTTTGACCCCGTTAACGGTGATTATTGCTTCCTTATCGATGAGGCTCATAACTTTCCTGAGCGGACAAGATCAATGTACTCAGCCGAAGTTAAACTTTGGGAAGTGAGTAAAGCCCTGAAAGCTCTCAAAGATAATGCATCTGAAGATATTTTTAAAGCTCTCAAGAGTATAGAACGGCATCTTCTTAAATGGCGAAGAGAGATGAAGAAAGAGCTTCAAAAAGAGCGAGTAGAAGAGGAGCTTGATAATAACCTGATGCGGAAGATTAAGAAGTTCATAACTCTCTCTGAAACCTGGCTTACTTACAACCTTCAAACAGATTGGCGACAAGCATTACTCGATATCTACTTCACACTTAGGCAATTTGTTAGAAGCAGTGAGTTTATGAATGAACGCTTCACTTTCTATCTCTCAAACGGTGATAGTTTCTTTATGAAAATCTACTGCATGGACCCTTCTGAATTGAATAAGGAGTGTCTGAAAAGGGCAATCGGGACAGTGTTCTTCTCTGCCACGCTTTTACCTGATCAGTATTTCACCTATTTCTGTGGTGGAACCGGTGATGAGCTATTTCTAAAGTTAGTCTCACCTTTCCCAAGAGAGAACCTGAAGCTCATTATCAATACAGCTGTCGAGACTACTTATCAACGGAGAGGGGATTCTCTGGAAGAAGTCTCAGAGAATATTGCTAAACTTTATGAAGTGCATCCCGGAAACATGCTGGTCTATTTTCCTTCTTATAAATACATGGAGAATGTATATGATATCTTCATCCAAGCCAACCCTGAGACTACTACTTTCATCCAACAGAAGGACATGAGTGAAGATAGTCGCATGAAGTTTCTCAACAACTTCTCACCTGATACAACTATCATCGGTTTCGCAGTGATGGGTGGAATCTTTGGTGAAGGCATTGACCTACGCGGAGAGAAGCTAATGAGCTGTGTCATTGTTGGAGTAGGCTTACCTCAAATCTGTTTAGAACGAGACCTAATTCGCACTTACTTCAATGACAAAGAACAGAATGGCTTTGACTTTGCGTACAAATACCCCGGGTTCAATCGCGTTATGCAGGCTGCCGGTCGCGTAATCAGAACAGCAGAAGACAAAGGTGTGATTCTACTTCTTGATAGAAGATTCAATCGCTATACACACCTCTTCCCACCTGAATGGAAGCACTATCGCAAGATAATGTACAGCTCTAGACTAGAGAAGATATAGGGAAAGAGAAGAATTATCAACCACGAACTACACTAAAAACACGAAAGAAGAAAGATACAATTTCGTTCAAGAAAGACATTAACCACGGAAGGCACGGAAAGCACGGAAAAAGAACAGCAGAAGACAAATTTATGCACAAGAAAGTAAAGATAGAAGTATTTTGTGTTATGGGGATAGGAACTCCGATTCCCCTCTGCAACGATAGTTGCATAGATTTAGCTCAGCCCGTTTAGGGCTGAATATGAATAGCCATGTGGCGTAAGCCCATGGTATGAATCCCCTAATCCCACAACCCTGTATGGGTTGAACTTTTGACACCATCCGTCTTCAATTCATTACGGCGTGACAGGCGGAAAACACTGAAATACACCGAAAAAGAGGAAAAGTATTTAAGTGAAAGAGGGGAATAAGAATTATCAACTAATTCGGTTGTTCAGTGTCCATCTTAAGTTAAATATTTGCTATCCAAATCAAACATAACGAACTCTAATACTACTCCCAACTACTACTTTTTCAGGATCGACTAATGTACAGTTCTGCTCTTGAGAAGATATAAATTAGAAAAACCTGATATGAATATATCAGGTTTAAAATCAAAAATCTTTGTAATGAGAATTACAATTTTACAGAATCTGTTTGGTTTAAATTATACCTTGGATTATATATTCCAACAGGTACTGTTTTAAATACCTTTTTATTAACTTCTTTTGCTATAGGAAAATAATCTTGGAGGGCTGTTTTTATTGCAGTTTCAACTATAAGTCCTACAATACCATTATTAGCACTTCCACTCGTGTCTTGAACTACCTTCCCCTTATACGCCCAAATTACTTTACCAGTGGTGGTTGAACGAAGCATAAAATCAATTGAAACCCTGACATTACCTCCAGCGATAAGGTAGGATTTGTCCCATTCGAGTATCTTTGCTATCAATACGGCGTCTGCACCAAATAATTGTTTGAATTGTGGTAATACAGAATCACTTATGATTTCAGTATCATAAAGACCTTCCGCTTTGAGAATTGGGGTTGTAACCTCCAATGGTAAGAAATAATATCCTGTTTGTGAAATAGTCTCAGTCAGAGTTGCCATAAAGTACTCTTTTGCTTCTGGTGCTGTTGAAAGGTTAATCGGTGGGAGTATAAGAATGCTAAGTGGTCTCTCGTTGTACATTCTTGGAAATATTTCTGATTTTGCTTTATAAGTTGCACAACCGGTGAAGATAAGTAAAAGAAGGACAATGGAGGGTTTAAATATATTATTCATTTATCACTCCCTTTTGACTTTCTACATTTTGCATTAATAGCTGCACAAACTTAGTTGATTCAGGATATGTTTCTTGTTCCAAAGCAAAGTACTTTTCAGCCCCTTTAGTATCTCCGCTCAGTAATAGAAGATACCCATACTCACAGTAGACCCCTGGAGCGACTTTTCGATTATACATTTCAGAATGGGCAAATATTTTTTTTATGACTTTCATGTGTTTAGCTAGGGTTACTTCATCCGGACGTTGCTTATATTTATATAGTGTTCTTGAATATCCACTCCAATAATAAAGTGTGTTTTGCATACAACCAGACAGTAATATGAAAACTAATGTTATGATGAAGATTTTTGTTCTCATTTGACAATTACCTCTTTTATAATCTGGTTAGCAAAATACAGCTTTCTATGTAAAACTACTTTTCCATCACGCATTATCTTCACAGAATGAGTGCCTGGTGATAAAGAGAATATTCCATTAGATTCCATTTCTTCATTTGATTTAAAGTCTCCAGAGTCAATCTGAATAGATATTCCAGAAGTGTTACCTAACAGCCTAAGATAGGCAATATTGTCCTTTTGTGTAATCTCTTGATTGATCGTACAGCCTGCTAGGACAATCAAAAGAATACTGAATAAGTATCTTAAAATTTTGTTTTTCACAATTTTCTCCTATTGTTCAACTTCCTCAACATAAATCTCTTGAAGAAGTATTCCTTCCAAGTTTCCTTCTATCAAGTCGCAATAAGATATCTCTTCAATTGGGCTTTTTCCATAGAAAGATTTAACTTTAATTAAGCCAATCTTTTCTCCAGGTAATTCTATCTCAATACCTGTCTGGGGGTTTTTTACTAATTTTCCTCTCTTTTTTATTTGGAAAATATCTCCAATATTTATTTTCTGAGAAACACCACCTGATATTATTATTGAGTTTACTTCGACATCAAGAACATATGATTTCCAAGGCTCATTGAGTAGGTTTTCAACGATGTTACTAACTAATTTAGAAATAGCTGAATCAAGTGCATTGTCATTAAGGGAGGAATCATATCCTGCATGAGAACCTGCCCCGAAAACCGTACCTACTTCTGAGAATGCTTCACCACTTCCTTCTTCTGCGTAGATTATTTGACCTGTCTTAATATTAACGAGCCTGATATTTACTTTTGCACTTGCTGTTTGTCGTTTTGATCGAGAGAAGATTCCTACCTTGCTTGTGGCCTTTCGACCAAATTCAGATACTGAACCAATAATTATATAGTCTGAAGCAAAATTCATACTATCTATTCCAGCTTGGGTTTTAAAGTTTTCTTCATCAATTTCAGGTCTTTCGAATAAAAGGACGCAATCTGATTTAGCTAACTTGGTACTGAGTATGTCCATTGCTTGAAGACTAATTTTATTGTCATTATTATTGAAAAGATTACCCTGCCCATATTGAGTCTCATTTGAAAACCTTACGATTGAAACTTTACGCTTTAGAGAGTAGTCTTCATCAGCTAATATAGTTTTACTTATATTAGGTTTGTCTTCAGGTAAAGCTGTAACAGATGGTTGATTTACGGTAGCGCAACCGGAAAGGAACAATACCATTATTATTGGTAAGATATATATATACTTCTTCAAAAACCCTCCCTATCAATATTTTAAATTATATTGGTAATTGACTTAATAAGCAAACACCCTCATACAAAATAGTGTCAAGGAAATAAACCATACTTATTAATTCCTTCAGGTTTAATCGCGTAATGCAGGCTGCCGGTCGCGTAATC
>JAVCCX010000162.1 GCA_030765245.1 Candidatus Zophobacter franzmannii
AATAGATAGTTCTCATACTCTTCATCAGTTAACAGTAAGGAATAATTAATACTAGGAATAAACTGTTTCCATTGCTTAATTTGTGAATTAAAGCGAAGATAATTTTGTTTGAAGAGTGATTGCCCCACTTTTCTCTTAAGAATGAGACTTGGTTGAAAGTGCTCGTAAAAGTTAAACGATAGGCTCGAGTTAATCTCTGAAATAGCTACATCGTCAGTTACTGGAATGTATGTTAAATCATAGGTGTCTGCTGAGTTTATGATATCAGCAAATGTATATCTATTCTTCTGTTGATAAGAAGCTGAAAAAAGAAGGTGTGGTTTAACTCTATTCCAATCCGGGTAAATACTAGCTTCAGCATATCCTAACCAAGCAGTGTTATCACCGTCATCTATATCTGAGAAAGTATTCTCATCATTTCCTGTAACCATAGTTTCAGCTTTAACTTTATAGAAGGTCCCACTATACACAGCGGACATATCAATGTTATATTTACTTTCCGGAGCTGTAAGTTCTTTGAGAGGTTTCCATTCCCCAAGATTATCTCCACTATACTCAAAAACATTTGGTGGAATCTCGGAATAACTTCCTAGTCCGATACCAACATAAGTGAAGCTGATATTATAAATACCTAATGAGTCGGAGTAGACATAATATGAACCGTCAGGCGATTCAATATACAAGCCACTACCGGGTTCTAACTCCTGACTGACACCATCTACCATTACTACTCCATCTCCGCCTATTCGTAATGCATCCTTATCAGAATCAGAAAACTCATCTTCTAAGGGTTGATTCTTATCATCAACTTTTGCAATCAAGTAGGTACTGAGTGTAAATCTATCTCCCAATCTAATGGAGTTCTCTGCTAAATACAAGTTTTGCAAGTACTTTTCATTTGAATACTGATAAGTAACTCTAATATCGGTATTTGATGTTACAATATCCTCGAATGTAATTGTCCCTTCTGAATAATCTATAGTATAGTTTCTCCCTCTTTCTCCCAAGGCTCCATTGATGTACACAGCTTCTGAACCAGGGACAATCAGGAGATTATAAGGTACACCTTCAATCGACAGATAGTATGGCCCTTGCTTGCCATCAATACAACTGAAACTATTCTCTGCATTTTTAGCTTTGGAAATAGCCATGGAACCACCGATTCGGAACTTATCATCATAGATCGCTTTCAGCCCTTCATAAGATGATTTGTAGTTGATAAACCGGGTTCCTTTATACTCAGTCTCCAAATCACCAAAAGAGAGTTCATATTGCTTCCCATACAACCTTATGTAAATCTCATCTAAATTGCTTAGTTCTTTTGAGTTGCCTTCCGGAGAGATCGGGGACTCACTATCCGACAGTTGTGCCTCGATATTAATATTGTCACTGATTTCACCCTTAAGTTTTAGATAAAGTGATTGGTCAAGATCAACACCCTTATTTCTTGATACTGATATTGAGAATGTCTTTGAACCTGATACTATTAAATTTCCTGATGAATGAAAGAGGTCTCTTCTAGGTCTAATCTTTTTTATATCGAGACTATCAGATAGGACCACCTTCTTATAATAGAAAAAGCTCTCTGTTAGACTTTTGGGAAAGATTGTGTATTCTACTTCAGTTAAACCAATGACTGGGCTTAGATAGGTGATATAACCCTTAGAATAGTCAATAAGATAATCAATATCTCTAATCAAAGTTAGAGTATCCTGGTAAACAATCTCAGAATTCAACATAATAGGTGAGCTTGAAAGAGGATAAGTATCAGAATCTGATGAAACAGTAATCTCATCAGTTCTGATTAGGGGAGACCTAAATGATTTAGCATACACATTAGCATTAATCAATAAGACTATGCTTATGATTAAAATCGTGTATTGCCATTTAGTAAATCTCACTCTAATAAAACTCCACAGTGTGATCGCTTAGTTTCTTATTCTTATATATGAACTTTGCTGAAAAGAACTTACCACCCAGTAACCACCTAAGGAAATAGTGGTCTCCTTCCCAAAGAGGGAGATTAAAAATGTTGTTATCATCAATCCATTCAAGATTACCTTCATCACACTCGATAATCTCTCCACTGAAACTCGTAACTTCAAAGAGGTAAACATACCAGTCATTTTCTCCATCAAAGAGGGGGAAGGTTATAATGCCTGCAAATCTTTGTTTTAGAATATCAAGTCCGCTTTCTTCCTTTACTTCACGAATCGCACACTCTTCCGGAGATTCACCGTCTTCAACTTTTCCACCCATTCCATTCCATTTGCCTTGATGGATATCGTTTACTTTTTTCACACGATGGAGCATAAGAGTTTGTCTGTCTTTTCTAAGGTAACATAGTGTTGCTAAGATCTTCATAATAAGCCTTTAATCTATAATTTAGTTTCAATTCCAAAATGGAGCATACCATTCATGGGATTAGTCCAATCTTTTGAATCATAACCTAGGGCATAATCTAAACCCAGCATTCCAATAGCTGTTCTTATTCTCAAACCAAACCCGGTACCAATAAGGTTGAATTCTGAGTAATCAGTGTCGTTATCATTGAATTGATATACGCCATAATCAAAGAAGAGATGTACTCTCGAATCTTTGCTGAGTAAATACCTGAGTTCTAGATTACTCCATGCAGTGAAGTAACCCTTGAATCTATTCTCAGAGAACCCCCTAAGTGAATTAAATCCACCAAGTGTGAATAGATTATAGGTATCCACGTCATGTGAGGTTAAGTAATTCCCGTGAAGACCTAAAGCAATAACAGTTTTGGGTAAAATCTGTTCGTAGTTTATCCATGATATCTCAGTACTTTCTCTATGATCTGTGATTGAATCAACTTTGGCATAAGTATATTTGAAGTTAATATCCAGAACCATGCCATTTGAGGGATTTAAATAGTAATTCACATTATTATAGTTCCAAAGAACTCCAGCAGAATATTGTTTCTCCGGTGTTATTAATATCGGTCGTCTAGAACCGGCAGTTATATCACTAAAGCCTAACTCAATACCATACCTATTTCTTAGATTGTAGTAGTAGAATTGTGATTTAACACCCGTATCTACATATGTTGAGTCTTGCTCAATTCGGTTAAGTGTGATGTTTCCCCCAATGGGGAAGTCATTCGGACCTGAATCCTCGTAATAAAGTTTTAGTTCCGAATAATCGTTTGCAAGGCTCTCCCAATTGAAGTGTAGGTTCCTATCAGTTCCAAAGAGATTTAGGAATTTCAAGTTTACAAAGCCACTGAAATTCTTTTCAACATTCTCAGAATTATCATATCCTGCAATTCCTGAGATATATGTCATTTTATCTTCTTTTACATCGAAAAGGAGTGTGTTCTCATCTATAGGAACAATGTCGCACGATTTAATGAACTCCTTTCTCCTAATGTTCTCTGAGGCTTGGTCTAAAATCTCTGGAGAAATTACGGGTTGCCGATCTATGCCGGAGAGCTTAATTAATGTTTTGTCTTTAGTGACTTTGTTACCTCTAAAAGTGTAATTGCTGAAACGGCATGGTTTACCTTCTTCAATGGTGAAAGTTGCAACACTATTTGAGCCACTATATTCGATACTGTGTAGGTTTGATGATGCAAAGAGATAATTCCTGCTAATGTACAAATCAATAATCTGTTTATTTATATACGATAATTCACTTAAAGATATACTAGCTGGAGGGTTCAGCTTTTCTAAGAGTTTGTCATCGGTGAAGTAGTAATTACCTTCAAAGTCGAGTTTATCAATGTAGATAGATTCTTCATTTTCAATTACAAACTCTAAACTTAATTTGTTCTGCCCTGTTGGTGATATTATAGGTTGATAAACCTTTGTTTTATAGAGTCCAAGTCTGTTATAATAGTCTGCGATTAACGAGAGGTCACCGGTTACATTCTCAGAGGAGTATTCAGTCCCGACTCTAGATTGGATAATTGAAAGAAGTACTTTATCTGAGACAACACTATTACCTGAGAATTGGACTACTGATATTTGAGCTCCATTCAAGGGATAGAGACATAAGAGTATGAGTAAAACTATGAAGTATTTAGTCATTAAGAGAAGATTGGATTAGAGATAATAATTCTGTCATGAGATTGGCCTCTGCAACCTTTTTTACAATTTCTCCTTTCTTGAAAAGTAAGCCTTCACCATTACCACCGGCTATTCCAAAATCAGCTTCCCTTGCTTCTCCAGGTCCATTTACGATACACCCCATGACTGCAATTTTCAGATTAAGGTCTGAGTAGGGGATAAGGGCTTTTTCTACTTGCTCAGCCAATTGGATGAGATCAATGCTTGTTCTACCACAGGTTGGACAGGAGATGATTTGCATGCCATCTCTAAGCTCTAAACATTTAAGTATCTCTTTAGCAATAATGATTTCATCGACCGGGTCTCCTGTGAGTGATACTCTAATTGTATCCCCAATTCCATCAGCAAGTAATGAACCAATACCGAGAGAGGATTTGACTGTTGCGGATAGTTTAGTGCCGGCTTCAGTAATTCCTAAATGAAGGGGATAATCAACTTCTTGGCTCAGCAGTCTATAACTCTCAAGCATAGTATTTACATCAGAGCTCTTAACCGATATCTTCATCTGGTCATAATTAAGCTTCTCTAAGATTCGTATATGCTCCAAAGCACTTTCAACAATAGCTTTAGGGGTGACTCCATACTTTAGAATAATCTGTTTAGATAAAGAGCCTGCATTAACTCCAATTCTAATTGGGATGTTTCTCTCTCGAGCTGCTGCAACAACTTCTTTAACATTACTTTCAGAACCTATGTTCCCAGGATTAATTCTTAATCCATGAACACCTGCTTCAATAGCTCCCAATGCTAGTTTATAATCAAAGTGAATATCTGCTATTAGTGGTATATTCGTCCCTTTTATTATCTCCGGGATCGCTTTAACAGAAGCAAAATCAGGCACAGCACATCGTACAATATCACATCCGGCTTGAGTTAATTTATTGATTTGATCTATTGTCTTCTTAATATCATCTGTTCGTGTATTGGTCATTGATTGGATTGAAATAGGAGCATCACCACCTATTGGAACATCACCAATGAATATCTTCTTTGTTAGTTTTCTCTTTATCATTTGAATCCTCACTAATGCATAATAAGGAAAACACTCAACATTAAGAGTCAAGGAAAATTAGATATAAAAAAGGGAAGCAATAAGCTTCCCTAATATGTTTTGATAAAGCAGTAAACTATTTAAGCATACCGTCAAGTATTACACTAAAGGCTAGCTTCACACTCTTATCAATATTAAACTTATGA
>JAVCCX010000250.1 GCA_030765245.1 Candidatus Zophobacter franzmannii
AAAAAACACTCCACACAATCCATATCAGTGTTGTATTCTTTGCAGCCTTAATCGTAATCACCGGACAACTACTCTTAGAACCAATCCTTGTAATGTTCGGGGCAACAGAGACAATCCTTCCGTATGCCGTAAGATATATGCGGATACTCTTTATGGGTACGCTCTTCTTCACCTTTATGCAGGTTAACAACAATGTTATTAGAGCAGAAGGTAAGGCAAAATGGGCTATGATGAGTATGATCATGGCTGCAGTGTTGAACATTATACTCGACCCAATCTTTATCTTTGGTTTCAAAATGGGTATCGAGGGAGCTGCAGTTGCGACAGTGATATCCCAAATACTAACAGTTATCTATCAATTATATTACTACTTAAGTGGCAAAAGTATATTTAAGCTGAAGTTCTCTGAATACAAATGGGACCTTGCAATATTTAAAGAAGTTGTAATCATTGGATTCCCATCTTTCGTTCGTCAGATTGGCACTTCAGTTTTAATCGCTATGATTAACCAGTCCTTGAAAATATACAGCGGTGATCTTGCTATCGCAGCCTATGGCGTGATTAACAGGGCAATGTCCTTCATGCTTATGCCAATGTTTGGAATTGGACAGGGAATGCAACCGATTATCGGTTTCAACTATGGTCGCAAGAGAATGGATTTAGTAAATAAGGTGATGAAAGATGCCACCATCGCTGCTACAGCAGTTGCTACTTTTGGTATGCTTGTAGCAATCTTCCTTCCGGGGTTGATTATCAAAATGTTTACTACTGACCCTGAAGTTATCAGGATAGGAGCAAATGCCTTCCGAATCATCGTAACTTGTTTTGCCCTTGTTGGTTTCCAAGTAACATCAAGTTCATTCTATCAGGCTCTTGGTAAAGCACGCCCATCATTTGTTGTCTCAATCTCGAGACAGATTCTTTTCATGATTCCACTAATAATCTTTTTACCAAAGTTTATGGGATTGAATGGTGTTTGGTGGAGTTTCCCTATAGCTGATTCTGCTTCGTTTGTCCTTGCCATCAGTATGGTTCTACATAGCTTAAAGAAACTTAAAGCCGGCATATATTAAAAAAGGGACAGTCTTTACACTGTCCCAATATTTATTAGTTTAAAGAGTTAACTACTCTTCAAACATATCATCTTCTGAAGGTGGAGTATAGCGGAAGTGATTTAACATAGTAGATTTACTACTTGTTTCCATCTTCTGTCCGGCAAACTCAATATTTGTTTCATTAAGAACCTTATGTGAGATAAGGTGACCTTTACGATTGACTTGGTAGAAAGTGCTATTAGCCATTGCAGTAACCATATCGGGTAATGGGAAGATTGTATTCTCATCCAGAACAGGCTCACCGGTAGCTTTGTCGATATACATAGTTCCAACAACTTCCATCTCTTTCCCGTCAGGATCTGTTACTGTCTTAGCATACTTAAACATTACACACTTGATACCTTCGATATCCTTTGTGCCTTTCGCTTTCTTCAGCTTCATCTCTTTCGGATCTTCAAAGAAGATATCGGTCTTGGTAGGAGTAAAATCCTGAGCTAACATTTGGGCTACAATCGGATTATCCGCAGTCATCTCTTCGCCATCCATAAGACCTTGGATAAATTCAGCTTCAAGACCCTCTTCGGTTTCTACTATCTTAATATGTATTTCTATAGTAGCACTCTGTGCACCAGAGGTTGTGACTAAGATTTTGATTTTCCCGGGAACCAGGTTCCAATCTTTTTCAACCATCTCTTTAGCTTTAAGCCATAACGGATCAACGCCTTTTGCAATAAGGCAGGTACTGAGAACTATCAGCAATAAGGTAATGAATATTGTCTTTTTAAACATCTATGCTCCTCTTACATTGTTGTACTTTGAACTGCGACCATTTCATCAGGAACAGCTCCACTCACGTTAATAATATTATCGAATGGATTTTTGTCAATAAGCTTAAAGTATGGGTCAACTCCAACTTTCACGGGTTTCTTCTTTGTTTTTATAGTGAAGTGCTGTTTTCCATCAGTTATTTTTACTAACTGTTTATCTAAAGCATACTCTTTTTCTTTACCATTAACAAACTTAGTTCCAAGAACTGCAACTTCAATCCAGTCATTCATCTCTGTATCAGTATATTCGCCTTTACCATTGTCATACATCTTAGCAACTTCTACATCGAAATCAACAGTGTATTGCTTCTCTTCATCACTAGGTTTAGTGAATTTGAAGTTCGTTACTTTATTGTCATACACAACAATTTTACGATACCAGTCATCAATTAAATATAGTAGTGAATCAGGTGTCTCTTTCTCAAGATAACCTAAGAACTCAATTGTGTTAGTATATGGTCTATCCTGGAACTTAACAGCCTCGAGATACGTTGAGAGGGCTCTATTCATGGATTTTCCACCAATCAGACTAGCCATTCCATACATAACAATTGCACCCTTATTGTAATGGATATATTGTTGATTCTCAACCTTATACAGCGGTTGTTCTTCTCTACTTTCGTAGTTTCTACCCATAACATAGGAGTTAAGCTCATTTTTGAGGAATTTACCAACCATCTCATCCCCAAACTTCTTTTCCATAACTTTTACTGAGGAGTATTGAGCAAATGCTTCACTAAGCATTACAGAGCCCTGAACATTCCCACCAATAACCTGATGAGCCCACCACTGATGAGCAACTTCATGACAGGTTACCCAGTATGGATAATCTATATCCTTCTTCTTTTCTCTAACATTAGCTATGAAGCCAATCCCTTCAGAGAAAGGAATAGTTGTAGGGAATGACTGAGCGTAAGTCGCCCAACGAGGGAATTCAACAATTCTAAGGACCTTGTTTTGGAAGGGACCAAAGCTGTTTGTATAATAGGATAGAGAGTTCTTCATTCCATTAAGCATTCTATCTACATTATAAGGATGCTCCTCATCATAATAGACAGCAAGGTCAACTTCCTGACCTGTTTTCTTATTCTTCCAATGAGCTTTTTTCACTTCCAGCTCAGCTGAGAGGAAGGCAACAAAGTTCAGAATAGGCTTATCCATTTGGTAATGAGTATATTTGCGTCCGTTCTCTTCCCGTTCATCTATAACATATCCAGGGGAAATCGCAGTCTGAGATGCAATAGTGCTCATTACAACTTCATAATTAACCCAGTCTGAGTCATTGGAGATATAGGTGTTGAGGCGACCTTTTTCATCATCTACAGTTGCCATTCTCTCTTTGGGCGGAAGTCCCATTTTCTTACGCTTATCAGGGCTTGAGATCTCACCTTGTGAGTTATAAGCAAATGAGGGAACAAAATCCTTATTAGTAAAGAAAGTTCCATTCTTTACTACTCTTGAACCTCCGAACCCTTCAGGTTTTTCAATAAACTTAAACTCAGTTGTGAATGTTTCCTCGGGTTGAAGTGGCTCATCAAAGTGATACACTCTGATTCCGTTTTTATCATCATCAAATGCCATTGTAGTAGGCTTACTGAATTCTAAGTTTACAAGTTCCATATTCTGGTTGTATGAAACATACATTGAATCCAGAGGAACGATTTCCTTATTCTTAAGAGTTAGCGTACCGCCTAAAACACCTCTGCCTTCATTCGGGTAGAGATCAACTTTCAGGCTTACATCTGTAACTCTTGGTCCGAGCATCCCGTCATATTTTTTATACTTGTTTTCATTCGCCGCAGCTTTCTTAGTCCATGTTTTTCTAAGGTGAAACTCATTTCTGATGTTAGTTTCATAGAAGATAATAGACGCAGTTGTTAGATACAATACAGCAAGAATGCCGGCAATAATCTTGGTCGAAGGGGTGAGTCTGAGCTTGGCCAACATATGTCTTTCTTTCACATTGTTGTTTCTTCCTCGCACTGAATAGAGATAAGCAAAGAGCAAACCGAGACTAACATACGAGCTCCAAAGGATAGTGCTAATGATATTTTTCATTAGATTACCATTCCAACCGGACATATCAGAATATGCTCTACCAATACCGGAACCATAACTGAAGAGAGGATGTTCG
>JAVCCX010000064.1 GCA_030765245.1 Candidatus Zophobacter franzmannii
TTTACATTATCTATTCCATTTACAGAGAGGGTTCGAATATCTTTGCAATCTACAAGGTCAGCTTCGATACCTGATAGGGTCCATGAGAGACCTGCTGCATAGGATTCAAAGTCTGTATCAAGTTCATCCCCGGAATTTAGTATTTGCATAATCTCATTATACATATCAGCATTGGAGAACGCTCCATCAAATAGTTTCTGTCTTGTCCCCTCAGGCTGATGAGTTGCAGTTAAATCAGCGATACATGGTATAACATTGAATATGCCAATCTCTTCCGGCTTGTAATTCATCTCTTTCTCCAGTCTATCTCTGTAGTACTGAGCAAGAATCCCCATAGGTGATTCCATCAATAAGAGGTTTGGAAGAAGCGAAGGGAATCTTACTTGGATAAGCCTCACAACAGCAGGACAGTTACTGGAAAGTATCGGTCTGATATGCTTGTTAATGCGAACATATTCTCTTATCAGCTTAACCATAAAGTCAGACATCATACTCTCTTCAAAGACAAGATCAAAACCAAATTTGTAGAAAGAAGCAAGTACTTCTTTGTATCTGATATTCTCTGAGAATTGTCCTGCAAAGGCAGAACTTACAATCACAACTTTATATTTAAACTCTTCAATCTTTTTAAGTGGGTCAGGATGCGGAATTAGAGCATTGACCTTACAAACAGAAACGCAGTTCCCGCAGTCAATGCATCGATTAGAGTCAATAACGACTTTCCCATCTCTAACTCTAATTGCCTCAGCTGGTCAAACTCTAACACAGGCTGTACAACCTGTGCAATTCTCTGTTACTACCTCAAAACCGTGATAGTATTTTTTCCCAGCCATATTAACCTTCGTTATTGAAAGAATACAATCACATCAAGCTGAGTGGATTTATTCTTTTCTGAATCTAATTTCATAATATCGGCATTTCTTTCGATATTTGGTAACCCTAAACCAGCACCAAATCCCATCTCTCTCACTAAATCTATAGCAGTAGAGAATCCTGGTGTCATAGCTTGCTCTAAATCATCAATCCCCGGTCCCATATCTTTAAACACTATATGGACATAATCAGGGAAGATATTGCTTCTCATTGCACCACCACGGGAATGTGCAGCAATATTAATCTCTGCTTCATAAGCAGCAATCGCTATTCTTCGCATTATAGCAGGATCGACTCCTAAACGCTTAATTGTCAGCTTTAGTTCAGCTGAACCCTTACCGGAATTTATAAAGTCATGCTCCTCGATTTCAAACTCTAAAGTAATTTCAGGTTTAGTATCGTTCTCAAAAAGCTCTTTAACTCTATCTTGATAATCAGGATTTACTTTTAAGTATTCTGCCATAATATTACTTAATCTTGCAACTACGCAGACCCGCATGGTACAGAATACCACTGGACATATACATAGTGTTGCTTGTTGAGATTAGTGGAAGCCCACGTTCAACTGCCATTTCAATTAACTCTGCATTTGGCTTCTTACCACGCACAAAGATAATGCCAACCAAGTCAATCATATCAGACAATCTGATAACTTGAGGGTTGGTTAAACCGGTTAACAAAAGGGTAGATTCCTTAGTACACATGAGGATATCACTAATTAAATCTGAACTGAAGGCACATGGCACTTCAGTATCAAGATTCACGTCGGGAGTCAATATCTCACCTTCCAACTTAACAGCGAGTTCACGCAATGTCATATTCACCTCTATACTATTTTTTAGTTATTCGCTTCATTAATTTATCTAAATATCAAACTATTTACTTTCATTTTCCAGTCAATAAAAAGTGTTTCTTACTTTTGAATATTCTTGGATTTATTCAGAGCGATAATATCACAGAAGTCCAATTGCAAACGTTCAGATTCTTTTCTATTGATGTTTGAACAATTTCTCTTGCATTTTATCTTGGATAGCTCTCCGAGCTATGGCAAGCAGGATGCGGGGCCTACATGTAAGACATTGTTCATATCAACTAAACCTTAGTTGCATAGGAAAGGGCATCGTTAAGATTGCCCTCAATATTCTGATTATAATTTACTTTACATTATAGAAGCTAAACGCTTGACACCTTCTCTGATAGCATCAGGTTTTGCGTAACTATAATTAAGTCTTAAACAGTTGTGCTGCTCTTGTCCTTTTGGAAAGAATTTACTACCCGGTATGAAGGCAACTTTCTGCTCTCTTGCTTTCACAAATAGCTCATCTGCATCCACACCTTCAGGTAAGGTAAGCCAAACAAACATACCACCCTCAGGTTTTGTCCATTTCACAGTCTTAGGCATGAAATCTTCAAGAGCTGTTAGCATAGCTTCCCAATATGGAGTATAAAGATCATTAACAATACCAATCTGCTTAACAAGTAGGTCTTTCTGCATAAATCTTGCAACCATTCGTTCAGTAACACAACCAGGTGATACATTCACTTTCTGCTGCCAAGAGCACATCTTACCAATAATCTCTTCGCTTGAAACTGCATAGGCCACACGAAGTCCGGGTCCCAAGATCTTAGAGAATGACTTAACAAGAGTTACAAGCCCACGCAGATTCTTCTCTTCTGCAATCTTAAAGATGGAAGGAATCATTTCACCTGTATAGCGGAGTTCACTGTACGGATTGTCTTCTAAGATAGGGATATTAACCTCAGCCATTAACTCTACAAGGTCCATTCTTCTTTGAGCAGACATAGAGATACCGGTTGGGTTCTGGAAATCAGGAATAGTATAGAGGAACTTAACCTTCTTACCATTCTGAGCACAGTCAGCAATTGCCTGTTTCAGCTTCTCGATGTTAATTCCCTCATCATCCATCTCGATGGAGATAAGTTCAGCCATTTCAGCTTCAAAGGATACTAATGAACCAAGAAAACTTGGTGCTTCGCAGAGAATCACATCTCCGGGGTTTATAAAGGTCTTTGCATAGTAATAGATAGCGTTAGTTGAGCCTACTGTTATCAGCATCTCATCCATACTCATATTCTTATACTCTTCCCACTTAATCAACTCTTCTTTAAGCTGAGCATCTCCCTCACTTGCACCGTATTGAAGAATGTCATTTCCACTTTCAAGCACTACTTCCTTGTAACATTCAGCGATATCCTCTTTGTTAAAACTATCAGGGGACGGGAACCCACCAGCGAGTGAGATTAACCCGGGAATACCCTTTGTAGTTGCGACAAGTTCACGAATCATAGATGAGCCCATTCCGGCTGTTGCCTTTGAAAACTTCTCATTGAATTTCATAACTTCTTCCTTTATCATTTTTATTAAAATATTGACGGTATAAAGAGGATAACCTCAGCTTTAGTCAGCTTTTCATCAATCATTAAGTTCCGTCTAAACTTTGATATGACCTTACGGAACCTGGTGTTACTCTTTTCTGGCAATTCCAATCTCAGAATCTTACTTCCAATCTCTTGTCCTGCTATATCATAGACTTTTATCAGGAACTCTTTTGTTTGTGGATACCCTTTGGGATTCAGCACTGTAAACTCCACATCGGCAGTTGTGCGTGAGTTCTCCATGATATTGACTTTGGATACAACAAAACTCTTCTTTTGATTAGAAACCCAGAAATTTTTACCCACAATGGCAAGAATCACAATGACAAAGAGGGCAAATTTCAGCGTAGCTGATAATGCATGTCTTCTCGGGAACTCCAATCTGTCAAAGTATGGCATAGTGTTTCCTGCTATTGAGTTAAAGTAAAGGGGAAGGTCATACCTCTCCCCCATATAGTTCTATTTAAGCTTTTTTTCAAGCACATTGAGCATATCAGTGGTCATGGTCGCAAGATCATACTCATGCTTCCAATCCCACTCATCACGAGCAACTGAATCATCCATTGAGTTTGGCCATGTTGCAGCAATCTTCACTTTTACAGGATCAACTTCGTAATCTAATTTAAATTCAGGGATATGCTTTCTAATCTCTTTCGCCATAATCTCAGGGTCAAGACTCATAGCTGTAACATTGAAGCAGTTTCTATGTTTCAATCTACAAGGATCAGCTTCCATTAACTGGACAGCCGCTTTCAGAGCATCAGGCATATACATCATATCAAGGAACGCTCCAGCTGGGAGGTTACATGTATAGCTCTTCTTCTTGATTGCTTCATAATAAATCTCAACAGCGTAATCAGTTGTTCCACCACCGGGAAGGGTAACATTAGAGATAATACCGGGATAGCGAACACCACGAGTATCAACACCAAACTTCTCATAATAGTAATCACTGAGGAGTTCACCGGCAACTTTCGAGATACCGTAAACTGTATTGGGACGCATGAGAGTATCTTGAGGAGTCAAATCCATTGGAGTTGTAGGACCAAAAGCACCTATTGAACTTGGATTGAAGATAGCACCTTTGATTTCACGAGCAATCTCGAGGGAATTAAAAAGGGCTCCCATATTCAGTTTCCAGGCAAGTACAGGGTTTGCTTCACCTTTAACAGAAAGCATTGCTACAAGGTTAAAGATAGTATCAATATTGTATTTTAAAACTTGTTTGCGGAAGTTTTCGCCATCTAAGGCATCGATAAGCTCAAAGGGTCCACCATTAATAACATAATCAGGGCAATTCTTATGAACATCAGCGGCAACCACATTGTCAGCACCATAGATATTCCTAAGATAAACTACCAACTCAGAACCAATCTGCCCGGCTGCACCTAATACCAAAATCTTCTTCATCAACGCCTCCAAGAATTTTTTTGAAGAATTCCTGCATCGGATACATTGTCAATTAAAATCTCTTAACAGTTGAATGAGTATTTCTAAGAGGTAGAATTTAGCTATGTTTTGACTTATATTTTACTTAAGTTGTTACATGTCTTACAGCATTTGTTTCTTTTCTCCTCGCCCTTGATGGGAGAAGAGCAGACTTCTTCGCATTCTTGTCTTCATTCCTATCTTGTAAAGGGGTGGCTACATCAATATCTAAGGAAGTCTGTTGGGGCAGAAATTGTCGATGCTGTAATTGGAGGTGAATATAGCTCGATGAGCTATCCATTAACACAGATAGTAGGTGATGATGAAAAGGAAGAGCAATTCTGCGAATTGCCAGCAACTCAGGGGAGTCGCTGTACGGAAGAAGCCCCTGCAAAAGTAAAGCGAGTGCCCTCACTTGCTTATAGCTCGAAGAGCTATCCAATGTAGCAAATAGTAGTTGTTAAGAAAGGAAGTGCAATTCAAAGAATTGCCGGCAACTCAAGGGAGTCGCTGTACGGAAGAAGCCCCTGCAAAAGTAAAGCGAGTGACCCCACTTGCTTATAGCTTGAAAA
>JAVCCX010000072.1 GCA_030765245.1 Candidatus Zophobacter franzmannii
GTCATAAACACTAATGCAAAGAAGGATATTTCTAAGATGATGCAAATCAAGTTTCAAATATTCAATTGTTAGAAACCGTAATTCCTCTTTATCCACCCTTCAATTCTATTCTAGTTAAACTGTCACATTTAGAATGTCAAGTGTTTTGTTGCTTCCTGAAAAAACAGAATGATAGTGTTTAAGCTTAGTCTTTATATGCTTGTATCTTGCAGTTACTTGTGTTAACTAAATTATTATTTATACTCATCAGGAGAAATACATGATTTCTCTTGACCCTTACTCATTCTCAAGCAATATTTTTATTAAAATAATCACAAATGAGGTATTATGAATACGATCTTAATTAAAGGTTGAGCCGGCTTCATTGGTTCTAACTTCATCCACTATTTAAGACCGTTAAATAATTGGGTCGTAGAGTCACGACCTACACCCAAAATAGATGGGAGGAAGGAATTAGACCGAATTTGCACCATATTTCAACGCTAATCTCATCCAACTTAAGTAAATTAGGCTATGTGCAACGGTCTTATGAAATGGATTATCAGACAAGAAGATATCATTCATTTCTCTTGTTTGGAGAAACTTTTCCTGAATCCTTCCATGAATTTGTAGTCTTTTTTAAGACTTTAATAACAAAGTCACCAACAGTGCTGAGAGATATGGATACATTATTCTTTCTTCCATGGACTATCACTTGTTACTAGATTTTTCTGAAATTTACTAATTAGGGCTTATTAAACATTAAGCATACGAATCAGCCACAATTATTTTTCTCTATATATAACTGAAAGGATATAGTGTTATCAAATACAAACATTAACGAAACTTTTAATCTCCTTGAATGTGCCAGTAAACTTTGGAAAGACCAAAAGGTTGTCCTCTTACACCATGTCTCAACTGATGAGGTTTACGGATCGCTTGGGGATGAATGCTATTTTTACGAATTAACTCATTATAATCTTCTTCACTTAAATTTTTGAGGTATTTCCGATAGAGAATTCGAATCATTAACCGAACCGACCTCGCTGGATGAACCAAATCAGCATAATAAATGCTACCAAATTCAGTTTTAAATGCATTCAATCAATACTGATAGCCAAAACATATAACTTGCAATTACTATTAGCAGGAAGATAGCAAAATCTAATGAGTTAAAAAGGAGTAAGTAGATACTGTTCATCATAACATATTGCTAATTATGCAAAATATGAGAAAAAAACAACGATATAGAGCAATGGTTTTACTTACTGAACTTTCACTTTAGTATCTTTCAATACCTTGTTAAGGTCCAAATAGTTGCTTCCAATATTACATGGGTATTAAGAGGTGAAACTAAAGCATCGCGTCCTAATAGCCATCAGAGTAGTGAGAATAAAATTTCGTGAAAACCTAAAATTGTTTTCGCACACTTTGGTAGCCTTTGGCGAAGACCGTTGTGGTTCGTCATCTCTTCTCCCATCTTCTCTTCTTCAGAATTGCTTTTTTTATGCCCTATTAGGGCTCTACAATAATACTTTCTTAACACCTACTAGAAAGTTATACACAAATTGTGTATAACTTAGTGGTTTCATTAAGAGTCAATTAAGTGTCAATTAAGGGTCTATTAAGGGTCTATTAAGTATTACAATAGGGCATGAATGGAGAATAAAGATGGAGTTGATCCGGTATTCATGCGGTTTTAAGGTAGATTTGGATGACTAAAATCAATAAATAGGAATTACCAAGGAATGGACAAAGGAATGGATAATGGTATAATTAGGATTTTGACGAATATCTGTAAAATATAAGCTAACATTTAATTAGCTTGCCTGTTTCTAATATTTGTCATTAAATCTTTTCGATAGTATTGAGATTTAAAGCAAATCAGGGACATGCTTACAAATCCACACACACTCCCAGTTAACTTTTGATAGGAAATAAAGGTAGCGTGACTTTGAATAGAGATAATAGATTTGCCGGTAAAACAGGCTATACTCTGAAGAAAAGCTTATCATTATCTGCTCAGAGAATATTCTCATATTCGCTCTTTCCTATCAAGTTAGCTACTGTTGTGGGGGTCTCTCTATCAGTTATTAGTTTCATTGGCATGATCTATTTTATTATCAATAAGATATTTGCTAAAGATTTGCTCCCGGGTTGGACATCAATTATAGTGATGCAGTTATTTTTGTTTGGTATTCTATTTATCTTTTTAGGAATAATTGGAGAGTATTTAGGAAGAGTATATTTAGAAGCTAAAAATAGACCAGTATATGTGATAGAGAAGGTATTTGAAAACAAAGGGATTAAAGAGGATAAATGAAAAAGATATTGATACTCGGTGGACTAGGAAATGGTTCTGTGATTGCTAATGCAATTGTTGATGCCCAAATGAGAGGGTCTAAAGAATGGGAATTTGTTGGCTATTTAAATGATAGAGAAATTGGAGAAATACAGGGTTATCCCGTCTTAGGAAAAGTTTGCGAAGCTTCTGATTATGCAAAGAAAGGCTATTATTTCATTAACACAATTCTTAGAATTGATGGACAAAAAGAAAGAATCGACTTGTTCGAGAAATTAAGTATTCCAGATGAATCATTAGCCACATTCATCCATCCCCTTTCCTATGTAACTCCTAATGTCATCAGAGAACCAGGATCAGTTGTGATGCCATATGTCGCAATTTCATCAGGAGCAATTTTAAAAAAAGGTGTTTTGTTAAATGTATCTTGTACAATAGGTCATGATACAATTCTCGGTGAATACACACATGTTGCAGCACAAGCCTGTATTGGTGCCTATCTAAAAATAGGATCAGGTGTACATATTGGGCTAAATTCTACCATTCGTGAAAATCTTACTACTAATCTTTCCCAGTAGAGTTACTCGATTGACTATCAATAGATAAGCATAAACACGAGAACTCTGAGAGTTACCACTAACTTGTTGGGATACATTAACTTACTTTGTGGTTGGGGTATTGCTTAAAATCACAATTATCCACCTCAGTGATTTTATTCTCATACCACTCTTCCTCAAAAAACTTCATCAACATCAGATCTATGTTCTCAAGCAGTTGAAAAATATCTGTATAGCCTTGCTGTAGGGCAAAGTTGAGAAATGGTCTAGTGTAGCTTTTAAACATAAGCATACTGAACATGTCTAACCAATTCTCCTGCATTTCCTGATAAAACTCAAAGATCAGTTGCTCGGTTGATTTCCCGGGATTGTCTTCCCTAAGCGAACAAAACATAATGTAGAAAACGCATCTAATGGTTAAATCTGCAATTGATATTTCAACAAGCAGTTGTATAATGATGGAAGGTGTAGCTATAGGTGGAGATATAAACATTATTAGAAGTTCTGGAAATGGTATTTTTTTAGCTTATTACTTAAACAATGTTAAGAAAAAAGCTATTGCAAGGCTTGCCCAAGGCATATCAGTCATTCATTTATATAATACTAATTTAAAGTCGTTAACGCTTTCAATGCCATCAATTTCAGAACAGAATAGAATTGCAGACTTTATATTGGCCATAGATAAATCCATTGAGAAATTGAGTAGTCAGATAGATGAATCGTTACAGTTTAAAAAAGGCTTATTGCAGAAGATGTTTGTGTAAGAGAAGTAAAGGATTGGCTGGGTACGCGGACATCCCTGTCCGCATAAGATAAGAGCAGGCTGGAAGCCCAGATTGGAATGACCCCGAAAACGCAACAGATAGCATTTATAAGCCTCTAAAATACCAGTATTTTAGAAGGCAAAAAAGTCGAGAAAAGACTTGAAAGAAATGGGCTCTTATATACTTTGTTAATGAACTAAAACAACAAAGGAGAACCCATTTCATGAAAGATAAAAATGTATTCACTCATAATATGCAAGTAAATTTACACAAAAAAGTCAAAAAAGTTACTTCAGGACTAACCAAACCAGAACAACGCAACCTGTTTTCAATAATTTTAGGTATTCTACTCTCTGGTAGTTGTATCATGCGTCAGATAGCAGAATCCCTACCGGAAAGAACTTCTAAAAAGAAGACTACTGACAGACTAAGGGTACACCTTTCAAAAGAGTATATCAATAAGTCCTTGGTTGATAACTTCTTGATGGATGAGTGTAGGAAGATAGGAAGTGATGATTTAATTATCGTTGACCCAAGTGATTTAGCTAAAAAATACGCTAAAAAGATGGAGAACCTAACCACAGTTCATGATGGAAGTACCGGGAAATTGGTCAATGGATACCAGGTATTTGATATTGTCCGTTTGTCTCAAGAGGGAGATAAGGTTAGGCTACATCCGCTTGTCTCTGAAATCCATGGCCATGACGATGCTCCAGGAGCAATGAAACGGGCACTTTTCGACTATCTAAATGACATTATTGTTTACTCTAATAATCGAGGGATTTATGTAATGGATAGAGGATATGATGACAAAGTTGTATTGAATTATCTACATGAAAACGATGCAGCTTATATTATCAGATCTGTCGGAAGTAGAAACCTTTATTATAACGGTAAAGAGATGAATTTCAAGCTTGTAGCAAAGAAAGCTAAACTCAAGTATACTATAAAATCAGGTAAGGCAGTTATCAAAGCAGGTGTTGTGAGAGTGGGCATCCCGGTTGACAGTCATCACAAGAAAAATGCAACTCTTGTTTACTCTAATCTTGTGGTTGCCAAATATATTAACAAAGATAAATATACAGATAAAGATTTAGATACAGGTGGTTACTCTTATATCTTCTGCAACTTTACAGATCGCGAGATGTGTGATTATGAGATAGTAACAAAGGCTTTGATTAGTTACAGAAAGAGATGGAAGATTGAGGAAGTTCATCGACATTTTAA
>JAVCCX010000361.1 GCA_030765245.1 Candidatus Zophobacter franzmannii
CAATGGAAGGTCGTGTAGTAAGAATTGCAGATACAGTATCCTATATCGGACAGGATATAGAAGATGCAATCAGATGCAACATTCTAACTAGAGATCAGCTCCCTAAAGATGTCACTGCTTATCTTGGAAACAAGAACAGTAGGATAATCAATACTCTCGTTGAAAGTGTTGTTATAAATAGCTTTGAGCAGGACTACATCTCTTTCGATGAAGAGACATCGGGCTATCTACTCAAGCTGAAACAGTTCAATTACAAATACATATACACTGACCCAAATGTGAAGCAAGCTAACGAGATGATTGAACGCACAATGAATATTCTTTTTGACAAATACTTAGAAGATTTAAATAAAGGCAATATCGAATCAAAGATATACCAACATTTCCTCAATCATAAGAGTGATAGTTATATTTCTAGATTTAATGATACTGAGAAGGTCAGAGACTTTATTGCTACGATGACTGATAGGTACTTTAATCAAGAAATTAAAGATTATCTTGTTCCTTGGAAATATTAAGGAGTTTTAATGGAGCTGTTTGAGTTTAGAAAAGAATCGGATGTGATGATTACCAGAATTAACGACATCAGGAGGTTACTTTGACTCTGAGTCAGTAGCTGTATCTCTATTAAAACTAGAACAATCGATGAATGACCCTAATTTTTGGAACGATAACAAGAAAGCCCAAAAAACGACTAAAGAGATTAGTCTCTTAAGAAATACAATTCAAAAGAATGATGAACTCTTATCGATTTCTGAAGACCTAGAAACATATCTCATGATGCTCAATGAAGAGTATAGTGACGACCTGCTAAAGGATGCTTCTGATTCATTCTCAAAATTCCAAAAGATAATAGATAGTGCTGAAACAGCATGCCTACTTAATGGTAAATATGATCATTGCAATGCAATCCTAAATATTCATCCGGGTGCCGGTGGAACAGAATCACAAGATTGGGCTGAAATGCTCTTCAGAATGTATAAACGCTGGTGCGAACAGAATAATTATTCCTATACGGTTATAGATTATTTAAGCGGTGATGAAGCAGGTATTAAGAATGTGACAATGGAGATAAATGGTGAGTTTACTTACGGATACCTTAAGGCTGAGATTGGAATTCACAGACTTGTCCGCATCTCCCCCTTTAATGCTCAAGGAAAACGACAGACTTCATTTGCATCCGTATATGTTTACCCTGAGATTGATGATGATATCGAGATAGAGATTGAACCTAAAGACCTTAAAATAGATACTTTTAGAGCAAGTGGTGCTGGTGGTCAGCATGTTAATACAACAGATTCCGCTGTTAGGCTTACTCATCTCCCTACAAATATTGTTGTTAGTTGTCAAAATCAAAGGTCACAGATAAAGAACCGTGAAAAAGCGCTGCAAATACTCAAATCCAGATTATATCAGCACTTTGAAGAGATTAGGCAGAAAGAGAGAGATGTTTTAGAAAGCTCTAAATCTGAAATAGGATGGGGTAATCAGATTCGTTCCTATGTTTTCCAACCGTATCAGATGGTTAAAGACCATAGAACTTCCCACGAAATTGGGAATACTGATAAAGTGATGGACGGGGATTTGAATCCATTCATCATTGCTTTCTTAAAGGCTACAGCTAAAAAATAGACGAGGATTAATGGAATATAAAGAACTTCTACAGCAGATTGATAAGAATAAAATGCCAAAGCATATTGCTATTATTATGGATGGCAATGGCAGATGGGCTAAGAAAAAGATCAAGAACAGGCTATTTGGGCATCGTGCAGGTGCGAAAGCTGTTCGCCAAATCATCGAATGTGGTGTAGAACTAAACCTTGAGTATTTAACTGTTTATGCCTTCTCATCTGAGAATTGGAACAGACCAGCAGCTGAGATAAAAGGACTCCTTAATCTGCTTGTGGAATTTATGAACAAGGAGATTGCTGAAATCAATTCTAATAATGTGTGTGTGAAACTTGTTGGTGGAGAAGAAGGCCTTGAACAAGGTTATCTCGATAAGATCAATAAAACACTTAGCACTACCTGGAATAATACAGGTCTTCAGTTTAGAATTGCCTTTAATTATGGTGGAAGACAAGACATCTTGCAAGCTGTGAAGAAAATTGGAGTTAAGATTCAAAGTGGTGAAATTACTCCAGAAGATATAGACTCTTCCCTATTGGAAGCAAACCTCTATACAGTTGGGATGCCTGACCCCGATTTGTTGATTAGAACCAGTGGAGAACTCAGGATTTCAAACTTTCTAATCTGGCAGGTTGCGTATGCTGAGTTATGGTTTACAGAAAAACTCTGGCCAGATTTTACTAAGTCAGATATGTTAGATGCAATTGTAGATTTTCAAAACAGAAATAGACGCTATGGGGCATTATGATTAATCTTTTAAAAAGAATCAGTGTAGCATTAGTTGGCATTCCAATCCTCTTATGGGTATTTTATACTAACGGAATCTATACATATGGAATCCCTTTAAAAGTCTTTGGCTCTTTACTTGCAGGATTGATCTCTTGGGAGATGTTCAGAATGTTCAAAAAGAACAATCTGCAGCCCAATGTTCTGGTAATCCCATTTTCAGTTCTAACCTTTCTAATACTCTCTATATATGGCTGGAGTTTTGCTCCACTTGCTCTTTTCCCTTATATTGTTATAGTATTCTTAAATAGACTTTTACGCAACCAGATTGAAGGTAGTATCTTAAGTATTTCCATCTCACTGTTTATCCTGATTTATGCCGGTGTACTACCCTCCAGTATGGTGCGACTCAGTAAGCTTGACAATGGCAATTACCTTCTGATACTTATACTTGTTTTGACCTGGATTACAGACTCTTTTGCCTATTTTATAGGAATGACATTAGGTAAACACAGAGGTATATTTCCTGTTAGCCCTAAGAAATCTATCGAAGGATTCATCGCAGGTTTGGTTTTCTCAATAATAGCAGTAGTTGTTATTCATTTTGCATTTCCAAGCTATTTCACTCTAACTCAACTCCTTGCAGCAGGAATCACAACCGGGATTGCCGGACAAGCTGGTGATTTGATGGAATCTCTGATCAAGAGAGATATGAAAGTAAAAGACAGTTCCAATCTTATCCCCGGCCATGGTGGGATATTAGATAGATTCGATAGTTTCCTTATCTCGATTTCAATCCTCTATGTTGTATTAATGATCTTAGAGAAGGTTCAATAGAGAGCAATGTAGCAGCATTATACTAACCTCTAGTTCCCCATTTACCATTTTAAAAAATAGTCTATGATTATAGACTCATATAATAAAGCAGAAATAGTACAATGAATTTGCTTTACAAAAATCTAAGAGAAAAAATTGATTCAAAAATATAACAAACGGAAGGATGAAATGAGAAACATATTAGTAGCAGGGAACTGGAAAATGAACAAAACTCCAGGAGAAACCGTAGAATTTCTTGAAGAACTAACCAATTATTGCAAACAAAACAACCATCCCGAAGTTGAAGTAATGATAGCCCCAACTTATCTTGCTATTAGTGAAGCAAGAAAAGCTATTGCAGATGCTCCGGTACTTCTAAGCGCACAAAATGTTAGTATGAATATAAATGGTGCATTTACAGGTGAGATTTCAGCTTCAATGCTCAAATCAATACCTGTTGACATGTGCATAATCGGACATTCAGAAAGACGATCGTATCACAATGAAACAGATTCTAAAATATATAGAAAGCTCCATGTTCTTTTAGCCAATGGGATTACACCCATAGTATGCGTTGGAGAAACACTAACTCAGCGTAAAGCAGATGAAACAATGGAAGTTGTTATTGAACAATTAGATGAAAGTTTGAATGATTTGAACCTTGTAACAGGTAAAGAGATTGTCATTGCATATGAGCCTATTTGGGCTATTGGAACTGGTGTGACTGCTTCCCCTGAACAAGCAGAAGAGGTTCATTCATTGATTAGAAGAAGATTAGCAAAACGATTCAATCCTAAGATTGCGGAAAACATTATCATCCTTTATGGTGGTAGTATGAAACCAGCAAACATGGAGGAGTTGCTTGCTTGCCCTAACATTGATGGTGGTCTTATTGGTGGAGCATCTTTGGAAACAGAAATCTTCACTAAAATGATTGGTATCGCTATAGAAACTAAGAAGAGGAATTAGATGTTAGATCTAAAATATATTAGAGAGAATGTTGAGTTGATTAAAAAGGCTATAGCTGATAAAAAGGCTAAAGCTGATATAGATGCGATTATAGAGTTAGATGAGAAGAAAAGAAAGCTACAGTTTGATTTCGACAAGAACAAAGCTTATCAAAACAAGATATCCAAAGAGATTGGACTTAAGAAAAGAAACAAGGAAAATGCTGATGAACTGCTGAGTGAAATGCAAAATATCGCAGGTATGATAAAACAGATTGGGCGCAACCTTAGTGAAATTGAGAACCAGCTTTATCAAGCAATGCTTTGGATTCCAAATATTCCTCATCCTTCTGTTCCGATAGGCGGAGAAGAGGATAATGAAATATTAAGTTATCATGGTGAAAAACAAGAGTATAGTTTTGAACCTAAAGACCACTTAGACCTTGCTACCGAGCTTGGTTACCTTGATTTAGAACGAGGTGGCAAGATTTCAGGTAGCGGATTCCCAGTTTATACCGGAAAAGGTGCTAAACTTGAGAGAGGGCTAATAAACTTCATGCTTGATTTCCAAGTTAAAGAGAACGGTTATGAAGAGATAATGGTTCCTTTATTGGTTAACTCTACTTCTATGACAGGTACAGGTCAGTTACCTAAAATGGGTGATGATATGTACAAAATGACTGAAGATGAACTCTACCTCATCCCAACTGCAGAAGTGCCTATTACTAACTTCTATGCTAATGAGATACTCGCAGCAGACCAACTTCCTAAGAAGTTTGTGGGAGCTACAGCATGTTTCCGTCGTGAAGCAGGTTCTTATGGTAAGGATACAAGAGGACTTCAGCGTTTGCATCAGTTCAATAAGGTTGAAATGGTTCGTTTTGTTCATCCTGACAACTCATATGCTATCCTTGATGAGATGGTATTAAATGGTAGTAGTATCCTTGATGCTCTTGGATTACACTATCGAGTTGTTAGACTTGCGACAGGCGACCTTAGCTTTGCTTCCGCTATGACCTATGACTTAGAAGTCTGGGCTCCGGGTGTTGGCAAATATTTGGAAGTATCATCAATCAGTAACTTTGTTGATTTCCAGGCTCGAAGAGCTTCAATCAGATTTAGAGATACTGATAAGAAAGTGAAATATGTTCATACTTTAAATGGATCAGGTCTAGCTACCCCTCGTCTGTTCATAGCACTGCTCGAGACATATCAGCAGGCTGATGGAACTATAGAATTACCTGAAGTATTGAAGAAATATCTATAAATGATCCTAAACCTTCAGAAAACGAGTTTATTGTTAGATATATAGATATTGACAAAAGTTTATGAAAGTTGATTTTAGTATATTGTATGGCATAGAGAATAAACAATTGGTAACATAATAAAGGAGCAATATATGATGAGGAATAAGCTTGTTGCTGTAGAAATTGAAGGCTACAAATCCATAAAAAACAAACAGATATTGCAACTAAAGGACATCAATATATTAATCGGTGCAAATGGAGTTGGTAAAAGTAATCTTGTTTCATTCTTTCAATTGCTTAATTATATAACTTCTGATGGATTACAAGTTTACATTGGTAAGCAAGGTTATGCCGATTCCATACTCCACAATGGTACGAAGGAAACCGGTCGATTCTCAGCCAAACTCCTATTCAAAAATGAAGAGTATGGAGATACGATGTATGAATTTGGACTGGTTCATTCATATCAAGGTCAAATGATGTTTGCAAATGAATCAGTAATGTGTAAATCAAATACAATTGATACGAGAAAACAACCACATCCATTTAGTTTAGGTGCAGGGCACCAAGAAAGCTTACTGACGAAGAACCTTGGCAATAAAACTTGTAAGGTTGTTTATAATTTGTTAAA
>JAVCCX010000261.1 GCA_030765245.1 Candidatus Zophobacter franzmannii
ATCTTCAGACTTTGCATCAGGCAAATTCTTACCTAAAACCAATTTACTAAGCAGTTCGACAGCATCCTCGTTGCCGTGTTCTTTAGCTTTTGTTAACCAATACAAAGCTTCCTTTGGATAACTATTCATATTGTATAAGTGCCCAATCCTGAATTGGAAATCTGCCTGTGTGGGAGCTATCACTTTACTCCAACACTCTTTCGCTTTCATTTTATCACATTCTGTACCTTCACCGGTAAAATATAGCCAGCCAAGATAATACCAAGCATCATCAATCCCAATATCTCTTGATTTTTCAAACCATTCGAATGAGTTTTTGAATTCTCGATTTACGAAATAGCTAAATGCTAAAGGATATATTACTCTATCAATTCCATTATTTGCAGCACTAAGATACCATTTGATAGCTTCGCCAAGGTCTTCTTCAACACCTATCCCATTTTGATAAAGCTGACCCAAAACTGACTGAGCATACGCATCCCCAAGTTCTGCTACTATTTGAAAAAGTGGTGCCGCTTTTTCAACTTCTTTATTAGAATAGAAAAAATATGCTATTTCAGCTAAAGTGGTTCTTGCCTCATCGTTTCCATTCTCTGCAGCTTTAAGATACCATTTGGTGGCTTCGTCGAGGTCTTCTTCGACACCTTCACCATTTTGAGAACACACGCCTAATGAATACTGAGCATAAGCATCGTCAAAGTCTGCTGCCTTTTGGTAAAGTGGTACAGCCTTTTCATATTCTTCATTCTCATAGAAAGTATCTGCTATTTCACTTAAAGAGGCTGGTGCTTCATCGTTTCCATTCTCGGCAGCTTTAAGATACCATTTGAAAGCTTCGTCAATGTCTGCTTCAACTCCTTGTCCAAATTCATAACACATACCTAATGAATACTGAGAATAATTATTCCCAAGGTCTGCTGCCTTTTGGTAAAGTGGTACAGCTTTCTCATATTCTTCATTCTCATAGAAAGCATCTGCTGTTTCATCTAAAGAGGCTGGTGCATCGTCGTCTCCATTCTCTGCAGCTTTAAGGTACCATTTGATAGCTTCATCGAGGTCTTCTTCAACACCATCTCCATTCTGATAACACAAGCCTACCTTATACATTCCCCTACATTCTCCATTCTCTGCAGCTTTAAGGTACCATTTGAGAGCTTCGTCAATGTCTGCTTCAACCCCTTGTCCATCTTGATAACAACTCCCTAAGTAATACATTCCACGACTACTTCCATTCTCTACAGATTTAAGGTACCATTTGAAAGCTTCGTCAATGTCTGCTTCAACTCCTTGTCCATTTTGATAACAATAGCCTAATAAATACTGAGCATCAGCAAACTCAAGTTCTGCAGCTTTAAGGTACCATTTGAAAGCTTCATTAAGATCTTTTTCAACACCTTGTCCGGTCTGATAACAAAAGCCCAATGAAAACTGAGCGTAAGCATCTCCAAATCTAGATAGTGATTCATAAATTATAAAAGATTTTTCATATTCTTCATTCTTATAGAAAGCCTCTGCTTCTGCAAGCAACTCAGAAAAATCCAACTCTAACAATGGATTTTCTACAGATTTAGTATTTTCTTCAAGCTTGGACATAGAATATTGCTCGAGAAAGGAAAGGTAGTCTTTCATTGCTTCATCTTCATCGAAAGTTTTGCCACTGACATTTAATAATGCATCACCAAGGTCATACAAAATTGAAATATATCTCTTTGCGAGCCCCTCATCATAGCTAAGATCTTTAATTTTATCTGAATCAACTAAGGTAGAAAGTGTAAGAGAAGGGACTTTATTTAAAAAGTCACTCCAATCAATTTTAGCATATCCATTTTGGATATGATCCAAGTTGTTCCCAGTAACATTGTTGATAAATTTTATCTCTTTATTAGATATTTTTTTGCCTAAACCTGCAAAGTACACTAAGTATAGAATAAAGCTAGTTTTAACATTATCAATAATACCCTTTTCTGCACCTTCAAACCAAACTAAGACAGTCTGTATTTTGTTCTGTAATTCTGGAAAATCCACTTCTAACACGGGTTTGTCTTTTGATTTAGTATTTTCTATAAACTTGGACATCGAATATCGCTCAAGAAAGGAAATGTAGTCTCCCATTGCTTCGTCTTCAGCGGAAGTTTTGCCATCTACATTTAGTAAAGCATCGCCAAGTTTATACAGAATTGAAATATATAGTTTTGCAACACCATTCTCATGGCGAAAACCTTGTTCCAGGTCTGATTTAACTAATGTTAAAAGCGTTCGAGGTGGATTTTTGACATAATCCTCCCAATTAATGATTGCATACATATCTTTGAGATTCTTATGTTTGGTTTCCATGACTTTGTTTATGAATATCAGCTCTTTTCTTGAAAATTTATTATCTACACCAGAAAGGAAAGTGAAGTAGATTAAGAAGTCTGATTTAAGTATTTCTATATCCTCCTCTTCAAAACAACTCATTATAGTCTGTATTTTATTCTGTATTTCTTCAATTTTCATTGTTCTTCCCCCTTTATAAGTTTCTTTAACCAATCAATTGCACCTGGATGCTCAGCACAGTCAAAAACAAACTCCTGACCAATAGAAGCTGCCTTAAGATTATACTTGTCCTCTTCTTGATTCCATAAGTTATGATTTTGATGATATGTAGGTAGTTTCTTCTTATCACTATTGAACAGAAAGCTTGGGACTAACCAGTCTGTTAGTTTATGTGATCCTTTTCGGGTAAGCTGTAACTCGTCTCTATATTTCTCGAAAGTCCCAGTTCCACAATTCTGAGCTATAAGTTTACCATCAACAATAAGGTCTTTTCTTCCAATGTATAAAGTGTTCTGCTTTGCACCTTGGAGATAGAAATGAGGGTGAGATTTCATCCACTCTTTAACTCTATTTATCTCATCGGGATTATCAAAATGTATAACATCCTCGATTTGCATCAAGCCCCACAACATATGAAACTTCTTCTCACCTCTTACATATCTATATTTTCCTTCATTTTTTGAAACCCAACCATAGAGCCCAAAAAAAAGAAATATATCACCTTTACCAATAGTCTGCTTCCTTAGATGCCCCTGAGCTGAGCCATCTTGTCCGAACATTGGCCCCCACTCATTATTGCCCCTATCATAGACATTCTCGCTAATATCAGGATCAAGATGCACTAACATATCTCCGGTTA
>JAVCCX010000129.1 GCA_030765245.1 Candidatus Zophobacter franzmannii
GCAATATTGCTTCGAAAGATGATGCATCTATTGGTTCAGGTTGTCCTGAACTTGAGCTAAGTCCAAGTGATTTAAAATCTTTAATCTCTCTGTCCTTGAAACCATTCTCCTTGAATCCCTGGATGATGGCAACATGCTTCTCTTCCATTTTAATGAATTCACGAATGGTAATTTTGAAGGCATCAAATTTAGCAACATCGAGCATCTGAGTGTAGAAAACTACAGCTTCCTGCTCTTTCTCAATCATTATATCAAATACATCTTTATTATCAGGCATTTAATCTCCTTATTTTGACTTTAACCAAAGGCAATGGTCTATGTTGAAATTAGTTAAAACAAAGGCTGTGCAATTTCTCACACAGCCTTAATAATTTTCTACTTAGTCAACCACTTCAAACATATCTTTGCCGACTCCGCAATCAGGGCATACCCAATCTTCTGGTAAGTCTTCAAATGTTACATTGTTGTTATCTGCTGGATCATAAATCCATCCACAAGCGAGACATTGATATTTTTGCATTTTTCCTCCTATGTTATTTTAGAACTTGTATGTTACTTCAAAATATGATTTTGGATGGTCACAAACAGGGCAAACTTCAGGAGCTTCCATGTTTTGAGTGATATAGCCACAGTTACGGCATTTCCAGAATACTTTACCTTCGCGTTTGAAAACTTCATTGTCTTGAACAAACTGATGTAATTTACGATAGCGATCTTCATGATCTTTCTCAACAAGAGCAATCATTTTAAAAGCAACTGCAACATCTTTGAATCCTTCAGCTTCTGCAACTTTTGCAAACGCAGGATAGAGCTCTGTCCATTCTTCGTTCTCGCCATTTGCTGCAAATTCAAGGTTCTTAAGAGTACATGTTTTTGCCCAAGCAGCAGGATACATAGCATTAATTGCTACGCCTTCGCCTTCCATTCCATGAGCTAAAAGAAGCTTCATGAACACTTTTGCATGTTCTTGTTCGTTAGCTGCAGTTTCAGTAAAGATTTCAGAGATCTGTTCAAATCCCTCTTTCTTAGCAGTTTTAGCTGCATACGTATAACGCATTCTTGCCTGAGATTCTCCGGCAAACGCTTTCATTAAATTTTCAGCGGTTTTAGTTCCTTTCATCCATTCTCCTCACAATTTATTTCTTACTTTGATAATAGCAACATTTAGGGGATTCTAACAACCCCTCTTTCCAAAGCATTAATCTGCTTAGAATTAGCAGTTACTTAACCTTTCCAAAGACCGTGTTTATTACACCATTCACGAGCATAAAGAACATCTTCTTTTGCTACCGGGAAGAAAGCTTGAGGTGCATCACCAGGCTTGAGCTCTGCTCTCAGAACAAGGTTCTTAGTTACAACTTCGATAAATGCAATAAAGTGGTCTTCAACCATTGGGTGTAGTGTTGAACCGACAGTTACCATAACTCCACCGTCTTTAGCTTCAACAACAGGTACATGCTTTTCAGTAGCAAAATCTGCTGACTTTTCTTCCAATAATTGCATTGGTTCTTTACAGCATACAAGTGCTGGTGCACCAGGATATAATACTTCAATGACATTCCCACAGATTGCGCAATAATAAATTTGTTTGCTTTCCATAATGTTCTCCTTACATATGATTTCTTACCGTTTACAGAAATATATTAAGTCTCTTATACTATTTACCAAAGAAAAATCAACATTTTTTCTCTAAATCTTCCACCTGATTAACAATCACATTGAAATTCTGTCAAGTCTAACTTACAATATTTTACTTTTTAGCCCTAATAGCATTACTTCCACCCTATTTATTACTATTTTACCTGATAATTTTAGCCGATGAATATAATTTTGATTGACTGAATCTTTCTAACTACAATAGATATCAAAAATTCAATCAATAAGGATACACTATGTACGATTTTGAAAAGATATATGACAGAAAAGGCACTGGGTGTTATAAGTATGATGCTCTGAATTTGTACCACAAAAAAGAGAATCTAATTCCTCTCTGGGTTGCTGACATGGACTTCGGGATTGCACCCGAAATCACAAAGGCAATGCAACAAAGACTGGAGCATCCGGTTTATGGATACAACTTCCGTTTGGGTCACTATTATCAAGCCTTCATTGAGTGGGTCCAAATCAGACATCAATGGACAATCACCAAGGATATGATTTGCAATAGCCCCGGGATTGTTCCTGCCATCAACTTCTCTCTTCTTGAGTTTACAGCTCCGGGGGATAAGATTGTCATTCAGGAACCTGTGTACACTCCCTTTAGAGAGACAGTTCTCGATCATGATAGAACTCTGGTTGTAAATGAATTGGTGCAGAATGTAGAAGACTGGACTATTGATTTTAAACAATTAGACCAAGATTTAGACGGTGCTAAGATGTTCATCTTCTGTAGCCCTCATAATCCTATTGGTAGACTTTGGACAGAGGATGAGTTATTGCAAATTGGAAGACTATGCAAGAAACACAATGTCCTGATTTTCAGTGACGAGATTCACAATGATCTGATTCTCTCAGAACGGAAGCACATTCCTCTTGCAACCTTAGAAGACTTTGCTGATTTCACAATCACCGGTTTTGCCCCAAGTAAGACTTTTAATATCCCCGGTCTCATGACTGCTGCGATTATTGTACCTAATGAAGAGAACAACAAAAGGCTCAAAAAGTTCATGTTCAAATTGCATATGTTTGCAATAAACTCATTCGGGATGGTTGCCTTTGAAGCTGCTTTCCATCATGGTATTCCCTGGTTAAATGAACTCCTTGTTCAACTAAGAAAGAACTCTCAATTAGTCAGAGATACCCTTACAAGTGAGTTACCAAATATCGTAATTGCTAAACAGGAAGCCACATATCTAGCCTGGTTAGATCTACGCTATACAGGAATTGGAAGTAAAAAAATTAATAAGCTTTTAATTGAGAAAGCAGGAGTAGCTCTCAGCCCCGGAACTGACTTCGGACCATCGGGTGATGGTTTCATGCGACTAAACTTTGCCTTGCAAACTTCTGTTTTAGAGTTA
>JAVCCX010000126.1 GCA_030765245.1 Candidatus Zophobacter franzmannii
GGAAACAATTGGTAGCTTCCAGTTAATGGATACTGAGGTTACAAATCTTATGTATAAGATTTATATTGTTGATGCACTCGAAAGTGGTGATATAACATCAGTTGATAACGTTGAAGGACCTGATGGAACGTTGTACTTTGAAATGAGTAATTTAGATTCTAAGATAACTGTACCACAAGGTCTCACAAATACCTTCATTATTGAAGAGGGATTTGAGGATCACCCCGTAAACTTTGTAAGTTATTACGGTGCTGAAGCCTATGCCGAACACTACAACCTCCGTCTTCCTACCGAATGGGAATGGGAAATTGCAGCTCGCGGTGGCGGTGGCGGTGGCGGTATCGAAGAATATCCATGGGGCAATGATGACCCAGTAGATGAAACTGTTGCAAACTATAGAAACAGTGGTGACATGTACGATAATGGTACAACTCCTGCCGGTTACTATCCTGCTTATCATAGTCTATATGATATGGCCGGTAATGTTTGGGAATGGACATCATCTGAGGGTGACTTGGTCAATGATGATGGCGAGAGTTACAAAATTCTCCGTGGCGGAAGTTGGAACTCAACTTTACCTTACCTGAAGTGCTGGGTTCGTAACTTTGATGGTACCAAGAATTATGATCCTGATGAAACATATAGTATCATCGGGTTTAGATGCGCACAATAACTAAATGATATATAGAAAGAAGGGCTTGCAAAAGCCCTTCTTTTAGTTTACGGAGGGAATATGAGTCTCAACCAAGTAACAATAATGGAAATAGCAAAAGAGAATGTTAAAAAGCATTACGGATTTATTATGCCGGTTGTTCTTTTTGTTGTTCTTGTACCAAGCTTATTTACAGCTTTGTTTGAAGATTTAACTTTCCTAACCTATCTCATATATGCCCCAATTCCTTTTGGATTGGCAACCATTCTTTTAAATCTTACTTCTGGCAAGAATTGCACTTTCTCTGACCTGTTTAAGGGTTATAGCCAATTCTGGAAACTCTTCTTTATTCAATTCCTTGTCAGTATCTGGGTCTTCCTTGGTCTTATAGTTTTCGTTATTCCCGGAGTTATTTTTGCATTACAATATAGCCTGGTTTGGTTTGTTTTAGCTGATAATCCATCTTGTACCATTTTAGGGGCTTTGAAACAAAGTAAAGAGATGATGGAAGGCAATAAGATGGACCTATTCAGATTGTTGGTAGGATTTATTGGTTGGCTTATTCTCTCTGCTTTTACAGGTGGGTTGCTGTTCCTTTTCTATGTAGGACCATATATGTATTTTGCTATGGCTGAATTCTATAGAACCGTTTCTAAGACTAAAGTAGATGTAATTGATGTTAGATGCGAAGATGAAGAGAATGTAGATTTAAACTCAGACCTTGGAGGTGTGAGAGACTAATTATTAACTAACCTGCCCCATTTTCTATTAACAAACCAAAAGTAAGCTTTCTATGGCTTCTAAATTCCAATTTTTGTTGTAACTATGTTCATCCTTTGTATTTAAAACTGTGAAAAGAGGTGAGAGTGATCGAAAACGAAAAAGAGTTAATCAGTCGTGCAAAAAGAGATGTATCAGCTTTCGATAAGCTGTATTCACACTACTATCCCTTGATAAACAATTATGTCTATCATCGAGTTAGTGATGAAAGCACTCGCTATGAGATAGTATCGAATACCTTTTTTAAGGCGATGACTAAGCTCAATAGCTTTCAATGGCTACATAAGTGTTCGTTTTCAGCGTGGATTTATCGAATTGCTATCAATGAAGTTAGGCAGAATTATCGGAAGAACAAGAAACACTATAAGATAGAGACTAAATTAGTGTTTAATGAACTACCTTTAGATGCAGAAGAGATAGTAAAACCGGAATTTGTGAGAGTTAAAGAAGCAATGTTAACTCTTAAGCCGGAAGAGCAGGATTTACTTTCATTGCGCTATTTCGAAAAGAAGAAATATCAGGAAATAGCAGAGATTTTGAATGTCAAAGAAGGAGCACTCAAGGTACGGATGCACCGTATTATGAATAAATTAAGAGACCGCTTAGAAGGAGAAAGAAATGGATGAATTAGAAAAAAGGCTTGATGACTTAGAAGTGCCTATCTTGGAAAATGACCCTTTCCAACATGAGCTTCGCCGTCAACTTGTTACCGGTTTCATCCCGCACCGTACATCTGGAAGACTTATCCTAAAATTTGGAACTGCCTTGGTATTGTTACTAGCTCTATTTGGAGTAGCAACCATGGTGAATCCAGGTTGGGCTTACAAGTTTAACAACTTTGCCTTCCAAAACGATAAAGGATCTGAAGTTGAAAAACTTGATTTACCAGACAATTTGTCTGACCTACCATATACATCGATTAACAACCCTCACTTGAAAGATCAACTTGATGCAAAACAGTATGTTGAGGATAAATCCTATGTAATTAGGAAGTACAAGTCTCGAAGAAATGGTGAAGTGATGATTGTTTCAGAATATGATGATAAAGGGAAGAGAGTCAAGACTCGATTGGTAAATCAGAAAGGCATGTAAGGAGGACTTCATGCTTATGATATTAAAGAGATTGATTGTTATATTTATACTAGTAGCTGGGATTTCAGTTTTATCAGCTGATGCCTGGTTGGGAATTAGCATTATTGTGCCATCAGAAGAGAAATTGGCTGAACTTGGGCAATCCGACCTGTATGGTATCCAAGTGATAAATGTTGAAGAGAACTCTCCTGCAGAAATAGCAGGCATTATAGAAGATGACCTGATAACTAAGATAGATGGTGATAAAATATACACTACCGGACAGTTCATTAAAATGATTAGTTCAATGGAGATTGGTAAAGAGATAAAGCTGTTGGTTATTAGGAACAAAAAGGGAAAGACAGTTAAGTTCTCCTTAGAAGAGAAACAAGTTAATATGAAAGCATTCCTTGGGGTTGTCGTTATCGAACCACATGAAGATACATTTGAAAAAATGGGAGTCAATTATGGTTTAACGATTGCTGAAGTAATTGATGGCTCTTCAGCTGAAGAAGCAGAGCTAGAAAGGGATTATGTGCTTTTGAAGATAAACGATGATAAGCTCTATACTGCAGGGCAATTAAGCAAGATACTCGCAACCCTTAAACCAAAAGATGAACTTTCAATCACTTACTTTGATGGTAAGGACATCAAAAGCAAAACACTAATTATTGGTGGAAAGCCTGTGAATAAATTCGGAAACAACGACTTTTCATTTAACTTTTTTGGTTTCCCAGATAAACTCACAGTTCTTAGATATGGGGATGGATTCGATAAACTCGGGATGAAGCTGGAAGACACTAAATCAGGTGTCAAAGTAATCGAAGTATTTGACGACTCAATTGCAGAAGAAAACGATATTGAAGTCGATGATAAAGTTTTAGAATTAAATGGCAAGAAAGTTGCAGAGATAGATACATTCTATGAGCTTCTTTCCAAGGTGAAAGGTAATGAGACCATTGAACTTGTCATCAAGCGTGGAAAGAAGAAGAAAACTCTCAAGTTAAAGCTAGAAGATGTTCAAATTAATAGATCTTTTGACCTTGATATTGATGATAATGGAGTTAAGATTATTATAGATGGTCAGGAAAAGATTATCCTAGATCAAGACTCGTTCCCAAGATTACAAGAGTACTTTGATGATTTTGATGTTGAAGAAATGATAGAAAGATTTAAAAACAATATGCCGGATGGCAAAGAAATTGATATAAAGTTTCTAAAGAAGAAAATCAATAGTGAAAGAATCTAACCTCCCTAAACAATGTGTAATGATGAAACGGGACACCGTATTCGGGCGTCCCGTTTTATTTTAAAAGATAGTTAGCAGTATGGACATTGAGGGCGAGTGGTATGTTCTTTAACACACAAATCCTGATAAGAGTTTGTATATCATGTTCATGACCATGTGGTGTTCTTGCATCGATAAGAAAAACGATCATGTCGATATTCTTCTCAAGAATATGTGAAGCAATAACAATGTCACCACCATCGGGGCCGTGCCCTAATGGTTTTACATTAAGACCTGTGATATTTGTAACATTATGTGCCGTTCCCTGGGTCCCGACGAGGTTGTAATTCTTTAGTATGTGCTTGTGCTTGCTTGCCCATTCAGCCATTACAAGTTTCTGAGTATCATGTGCAACCAGAGCTATAGTTTTTTGTTCCATTTTGTCTCCTTTAAAAGCTAATTATAGAGCAGATGAAAAGAAAGCAAGTTAAATAATGGTTGGATTAGAACAGTGTAAATTTTAGTAATCTGTAAGTAGTGAAAAATTCCTTTACGAATTTACATTCTTACTGCAAATAGTCTAAATCAAGATAATATGAACCTTTCTTTGGAGGATATATGGATTTCAGGATGAAAAAAGCGTTTATCCTGATAGTATTTATAATACTGTTTTCGCTACTTTCAGCTGCAGGTGAACTAGTGTATGATATTCGTGTTGAAGGCAATACGAATGTTGATGCTTCTCTTATACTAAGTGCATCCAGCATAAAAATTGGATCACCTTTGAAAGGTGACGATGCTCAGAAGACTATAAAGAATTTGTACAACCTGAAGGTATTTGAGGATGTAAGAATTGAGTCTCAACCTAAACAATCGGGTATTGAAATAATAATATCTGTTAGAGAGCATCCTGTTGTTACAAAGATAAACTTTAAGGGCAACAAAGCTCTATCAACCAAAGAGGTTGAAGAGATTATCAACATTAGAAAAGGTAGCTATTGGTCTCAAAACCTTAAACTTGGTAATACCGAGAAACTTAAGGTTAAATATCAAGAGAAAGGTTACCTAAATGCTGAGATAGACTACATCTCTAAAGAATCAGATGACAATACTACAATTCTTACTTTGGTCTTCAATGAAGGGCGTAAAGTCAAGATCAAGAAGATAAACATTGTTGGTAATGATGAGGTCCCTGAAAAGAAGATTCTTAGAAAAATGAAAACTAAGCGAGCAAGTTTGTTGCGCTCGGGTAAATATGAGGAATTGAAGTATAGGGACGATTTGAAAATTATCATAGCATACTATAACAAATTAGGTTATATAGATGCTCGTATTGTATCAGAAAAAGTTGAGAAGATTGACGAGCGCTTTTTAGCTATTACTATCAAAGTAAATGAAGGAATTAAATATAACTTCGGATCAGTCACAGTAAAGGGTAATGACCGTTTTACAAGTGAATCAATTTTAGAAAAATTCACGCTCAAGGTTGGCGAACCTTTCGATATGGAGAAGTTTGACCGAGAGCTGTATGCAATTTCCTCAATGTATTATGAAGAGGGTTACATCTACTCACAATTCGACCATATACTTGAGAAAGCCGGAAACAGTGTAAACATTAAATTAGATGTTACTGAGAACAATAGGGCTAAAGTTAGAAAAATCGCAATCCAAGGTAATACACGGACAAAGGAGAAGGTTATCCGCCGTCAGTTAAGTATTGCACCTGGTGATTACTTTAAACAATCTAAGGTAATTCGCTCTCAGCCAAATATCTATAATATGGGCTTCTTTGAACCGGATATAAGACCGGATTATAAACCTATTAATAAAGATGGAGACATCGATCTGATATTTAAAGTCAGAGATACCACTTCAGGTACCATTAATGGTGGTGTAGGTTACAATAGTCAGGATAGTTTTGTGGGGCAGTTATCATTGTCTCATAACAACTTGTTTGGAAACTATTGGAGCACATCATTCAATTGGGAGTTTGGTGGCAGTTCTCAGAACTTTAGCTGGGATTTCACAAATCCTTATTTATGGGATACAAACACACTCTTTGGTTACAACATCTTTTTTGTAGAGAAAGAGTATCCTGATAGCTACTATGAAGTATCAACTCGTGGTGGTTCACTTCGTCTTGGTCGTCCAATCTACTTCCTTAACAGAAGTAAACTTGTTGGAAGATACTCCTTCTATGCAAAAAAATACAATATACCAGATGATAATATAGAAGATGTTTACGAAGAAGCAGATCAAAATGAAACACTAATTGATCTTTATGAAAAGGGTTGGAACTATACTAGTTCAGTTTCCTTCACTTTCACAAGGGATACAAGAGATAATATCTTTTTCCCTCGCAAAGGATCGCAGATAACTTTCTACAATGAAATTGCAGGTGGACCATTCCTTGGAGATTCAGATTTTTATAAACAAATAACCCAGGTAAACTGGTATATAGAGATGTTCGCAAATATTGTACTTCGCA
>JAVCCX010000399.1 GCA_030765245.1 Candidatus Zophobacter franzmannii
AGCTTGATGAATATCAAAACAAGCCTGATGCCAGAAATGATTTTATTGATAAGATTAATGAAGGTACGCTGATTTGGTATTATATCGGTCATGGTTCTTATGATAAATTGGGTACAGAAGACTACTTCAGTGCTATTACAGATATAGATCGACTCGATAATATAGACAAACTGAACCTTTTCATTGCAGCATCCTGTGATGTCGGTGAGTTTGATAGTTATAACTTTGACTGTTTAGGCGAAGAACTCCTTTTCAGAGATAATGGTGGTTCAATTGCAACTATCTCCGCTACCAGAGAGTGTTACGGGACTCAAAATACAGACCTTATAGAGCTCTTCCTGCAATTCAATTGCAACGATCGTTTAACTGTTGGAGAAGCACTGATGTTAGCAAAGGATGGTTCTCCTCATGCAACAAACGATAAGAAATATGTTCTATTGGGTGACCCAATGATGTACATTGTCCCACCCACACGAGATGAACAAATTGTCATTAAAGAAGGAAATCGAAATATTTTCAATGCCAGACAGAAGGTAGTGATTAAAGGTCAATTTGGAGACAGTAATCAATCGGGTTCAGCTGAGTTTAGAGCCTATGATAATGATAAGGTTTCAAGTCTTCCTTCTCTACATCCTTACTCTAAAAACGGAAACGCATTTTATCAAGGTAATGTTAGTGTTACTAATGGTCAATATGATGCTACATTTATCATCCCTGATGATATCAGTAATGGAAACCTTGGGAGAACACTATCATACTTCTACGATGAAATCACTCAAGAAGAGTATGTTAGTGTACTAACACCAATTGAATACAAGCGAGAGCATATTGAAGTTTATGATGATGCTCCTCCAGAACTAACTATTTGGCTTGATTCAGAAGTCTTTAAATCAGGAGATATTGTCAGCGGAGCACCATTATATCATGTCGCCTTAAGTGATAGCTCAGGAATCAATACACTTGGAGCCCCAGGGCATAAAATATTGTTGGATATAGATAATAATAGTTCTCTAATTGACATGTCAGATTATTTTATCTATGATAAAGATTCCTTCTCAAGTGGCACGATTGATGTTGAGTTAACGGGACTTGAAAAAGGAATGCACAAAGCAACATTAGTTGTATATGATAATTTTAACAATCCTGCAGTTGAATCTGTTAATTTTGAAACAACAAGCAGCTCAGGACTTTTCCTTTTAGACCTACTGCCTTATCCAAATCCTATGACTAAGAGGGGTGGAGATATAACCTTTAGGGTGAATGAATTCTCCAACTACACAATAAAAATCTTTACAATTACCGGAAGAAAGATAAGAACTCTTAAAGGTTCAGGCGATAATTTCATAGTCCAAAATTGGGATGGACGCGATGATAGAGGAAAAGAGATTGCGAATGGTACTTACTTTGTAAAAGCAAGCATTTCCTCTAATGAGACATCAACTAAATTAGAAGCGATTGAGAAATTAGTAATCTTTGATAAATAGCTGTTTTCTAAGGAGGACAGGTGAGTAACCGACTGCTTAGGGGAATTGGTTTAATAACATTCTTGCTGTTTGGAATCGGATTTTTACTTGGGGGAAAACCCGAATTTAATGCTAACGATTACTGACCCTTCAGGAGTTAATATCTCAGATAGTGCAGGTCATTCTATTGTGCTTAGTCTTGATAATGGGGACTCTATTGCTAAAGGAAACTACTTCTATAAAGTAAAAGCTAAAACGCTTGACGGTTCCAAATCTGTAGAAAAGCTCGGGAAATTCATAATTTGGGAATAGGTGAAAATGTTAAAGTCAACTGGTGTCTTAATTAAGATGGTATTGAATCCTCGAAAGTTATTTAATGCTGCCCGGATATATTCATCATATTTACTCTCGTTATTACTACGGAAACCGATTGTTTGGGGATATCCTCCATCAGTAATGATTGAGCCTACAGATGTTTGTAATCTTAAGTGTCCCTTGTGCCCTTCTGGCAATGGAACTCTAAAAAGAGCAAAGGGGTTTATGGATCTTGATTTCTTTAAACAAGTGATTGATCAGATTTATAAACATAGTTACATAGTTATTCTATGGAATCAGGGAGAATCGTTTCTTAATCCAAAATTCACAGAGATGATTGAATACTGCACATTAAAAAAGCTCTACACGATTTCTTCAACAAATGCAAATATTGATATGGATGTGGATAAGATAGTTAAATCCGGTCTTGGTCGGTTAATTGTCTCAATGGATGGGGCTACTCAAGAAACTTATAATAAGTATCGAGTGAATGGAGAACTTTCCAAAGTCATTGAGAATGTTAAAGCTCTTGTGGAAGCGAAGCAAAGGCTTCGGATTGATACACCGGTTATCGAGTTACAGTTCTTAGTATTAAAACACAATGAGCATGAGCTGGAGTTAATAAGAGAATTAGCAAAAGAGCTTAAGGTTGACCAGCTTAGACTTAAGACAGCTCAAATATATGAAAAGGAAGATATTACAAATTTCCTTCCCACTAATCCTAAGTATCGTCGATATAAGATTGTTGAGGGTGATTTTGAGTTAAAATTCGGAATTAAAAATCGCTGTCAGAGGATCTGGACAAGCCCTGTTATTAATTGGAATGGAGATATGGCTGTTTGCTGTTTTGATAAAGAGGGTTCAATAAAACTCGGTAATATTAAAGAAAACACTTTCTTTGAGCTGTGGAAAAACAATAAGTTTATGTCATTTAGGCAGTCGATACTAACAAATAGAAAACAGTTTGAGGTATGTCGTAATTGTGGAGAGGGGATTAAACTTAATATTGAAGAGAAGAATAGTTAGAGGTAATCTGAATGGATAAGAGAAAGCGATACCAACGAATTTATCAACAATTTAGTGACTTGGTTATGAAATCTGATAATGTTTATGCTAGAATGGCTACTTTGTCAGCACTCCTTCATCATAAAATGGAGAATTTCTCATGGACCGGATTCTATCATTTGGTAGATGGAGAGCTTACTGTCTTGTCTTATCAGGGGCCTGTAGCTTGTCAGGTATTAGAGAAACATATAGGTGTTTGTTGGACTGCAATAGACCAAAATAAATCACTGGTAATAGCAAATGTGCATGAATTCCCGGGACATATCGCTTGTGATAGTAGAACTAATTCTGAAATTGTGATTCCGGTTTTCAATGTAAGCGGAGAATTTCTTGCAGTTTTAGACATAGATAGTTTTGAATTAAACACCTTTGACGACATAGATAGAGAAGAACTCGAAAAACTTTGTGAGTTGATTACTTATTCTGAGTAGCCTGTAACCATTAGTTTCGGTTTTGAAAGTGAGAAGATAGCAGCTGACTTCGGTTTCGAATACCTTATGGGAGACGAAAGAGATGCTGTTGCAGCCTATGGTGCAGAAATGTGGCATGCAGGAATGCCTGGTACATATCAAATGGATATTATGTCTCTTGCTTTCTCAGTAACTTACAAATATTAGTATTTAATTCCCAAAGCTTGGGAATATAGATTATAAAGGCCACTACCTGAAAAGGTGGTGGCCTTTTTATTAGCTTTAAGCAATCCTTTTTTACTATTAATTCTGCGATTTTCCACCTCTTTTCTCCATCTACGCTCTATTGCAATACCTAATTGACCCTTAATAGACACTTAATTGACTCTTAATTGACCCTTAATGAAACCACTAAGTTATACACAATTTGTGTATAAGTCTCTATAAACCTTTTTAAAAGTATTGTAATAGAGCCCAAATAGGACATAAATAGA
>JAVCCX010000225.1 GCA_030765245.1 Candidatus Zophobacter franzmannii
CATCAGAAGTTGTAACTCCATCAACTGTAACATCGATATTCAGTGTTGATTCATTGGCTGCATCACCAATCCAGTAGTTGAAAGTTAACAGTGGATTTGTAACTGTAGATAAATCAAATGGAGGAGAATAGAGATGAGCTGGTACAGTTTCAGGTGAAGAGTCATCTACACCCATGAAATAGCCACCATTACCAGAGGCTTCACCAGCAGGACCATGACCACCAAAATCACTGTTTGCTACTTCCCAACTATCACTAGCTATGATAGGATCAACTGTCCATTCAATAGGTACAGTAGCATTATCAAATGTTTGTGAGTATGGGTATATATTTATAGTTGCAGCAAAGCCATCACCAGTAAAGGTCATAGTGTATGTCTGTCTTAAATCATCTGTAATAGTTACTATACCTGTCAAAGGACCATCATCAATAGGGTTGAAAGTAACTTCAAAGCTCATTGATTCGGCTGTGTTAAGAGCCATTGGGTAGGTATTGTTGTCGATTAAGCTAAAATTAACTTGATCGTCAAGACTGATTGATTGAATATTAAGTGTGCCTGTTCCTGTATTCTGAGCTGAGCAAAGAGCTGGATCAGAAGTTGTGTCACAGAAATGAGTTCCAAAATCCCAAGTAGCCGGATTGAAAGATAGCTCAGGAAGGGTTGGAAGAGCATCAAAATAGAGTCTTGTCTCTGGGATGCTACTCATTAAAGTACCTGTTGGAGGATTTACAACATCAGGTAAAGTTACACTATTATAATAAGTTATACTTCTTGTAGCTGTAGTTGTCTCACAGTAGAAATCTTCATTCGTTGTAGCAGCACTAGGGCTATCTTCTAGAATTGCGATTACAAGATTATCACTGTTATTGTAAACAAAAGGAGTTTGGAGAATAATTTCCATCCAGCCCTCACCCATAGGAGCTGTTACAACACTATCAAAAACAGGAGTTAAGGAGCTATTTGGAATCCAACTATCTGTTCCCATAAAGGCGGTACTGTTGGTATGGCCCATGTAGATTTTCCAATCTAAACAATTAGCTAATGTTCCACCACCTGTATAATGATAATAAACCTTCTCAATTCGTTGGGTAGCCATATCAATTTCAGATTGAAGATATATTGTTTGTGAATAGGTGTAGTCACTATAAGGTTCGATAGGAAGATGCTGGTCCACAGCAGTTCCGTTACCAATCTGGATAGTGTTAGTACCAAGCTCAGTCTGGAAAGACCAAGTTACAGATTGAGTATATATACTTGTTGAATTCTTAGCAACAACTTGCCAATAATATGTTGTTGCTACAGTCAATTGACCAGGATCAAAACTGCTCCCATTGACTGTATCTGCAGTTACATCTGCCACATTAGGCGTTGTGGGAAGACTGTTAGCACCGAAATAGAGGTCATAAGTTTCTGTGTTAATACCCCATTGCCATGTCAAGGCACCATTATCGATAGCAATATTTAGCTCTCCTGCATCTGGTACAGGAGTATGAGGTGCTCCAGGCATATTAGGGTCATTTGGTGTTGACCCTGCCAAAGTAAGCTGATAGGCACCTGCAACAGAAGCTGAATATCCTCTCATGTTTATGTAGTGCCAACCTGTTGTTGATGTTGTCCATAACATCTGCGACTGAAGAGTTCCACCTGCATCATCATTCTGAGCAAGTTGGAATGTCCCTGTTGAGTCATAAAGATGTAAATAAGTATCAAAAGTAGTGGCACCATTTAAGCAGTTAATATCAAGCTGATCACCTGTAACTGACCAAAACTTCCAATAATCATGATCACCTGCGGGAATATTACCAGTGTAATCCCCATCGATGATTGTTAAAACTCCGGTTGCATCCCAGGTGTTATTGGGCTCTGTCTCTGCTTGAGCAAAAAGACCAATTGATACCAGCAATAGCAACAACAAAATTGATAGTTGTTTCATACGGAAACTCCTTATGTGTAATTAGTTATAAGCATTTGTAAATAATGATTAACCAAACATTCAGTTAAATAATGTAAATCCGACATTGTGTATCATTAAAAGCTATAAGCCTCTTCATTAATGCAAGAAGGGTCTCCTACCTCTTATAGAAATCTCCTTGCATTCTCAAAATACAGATTAAAGCAGTATTGTGTCAAATGAAAAGTGGTAAACACTATAATTAATTCAATTAATTCTATAAATAAAGTAAGGTTTACTCATTTCTACACATTTATAGTTGATGTGGATGATAGTCGAAAATGTAGATTATAAGAGGGATTAGCGAGGACTATGATGTTCTTGAAGGTGATAGACTAACTATTCAGGTTCAGAGACTATTTTTCAGTTGGGACGACAATTCCTTTGATGATGATATTCTGGAAGAAGATAAAGACAAGGAAAGTAGGGATTGCAGCTATCACAAGAGCAGCAAAACCGACTCCTGGAGCAGCTCTAAGCATCAATTGATATATACTTACCATCATTGTCCACATTGACTTATCCTGACAAACTATGAAGGCGAACATAAAGTTACGATATGCACCATTAAAGGCACTTAGAGCTATAACAGCCATAATTGGTTTAGATAGTTGCATAGCAATTTGCCAGAAAATTCTAGCTTCTCCGGCACCGTCAACAGTAGCACTCTCGAATAGTTCTTGAGGAAGTGAATCAAAGAATCCTTTCAAGAGGAAGATGAAATACCCATCTGCAAGTCCTGGGAGTATCAACGCCCAGAAGGTGTTCAGCATATTTAGCCGTTTAAGGATAAGGAAATTAGGGATGCCCATTACCATTGGAGGGAATGCCATTGTAAGCATTAGGATAAGGATAATCTTGTATGATGATGCGATTTTAAATCTACTTAAGGCGTATGCTGCCAAGGGATTTACTATCAGAGCAGCCACGATTGCCAAAGTAACATAAATGAGAGTGTTGAGCATGGCTCTTCCGTTGTAGAACATCTCATTTATTACCATCGCGTAATTACGGGTTAGATGCTCAAGGAAAATGCTTTTTTTATTCTCTTTAAAATTAAGATAATCAATTGTAAGCCAATCAGTATTAACTGATTCGAAATCTGTAAAAGATGTTTTCCAATTGAGGTTTAGAGATTCAATAGTTCTGTATTTAGACGATAGATGCTCTCTCCATCGAGGGATCTCTTTCTCAATTTCAACTTCTATGAAGATAGCCGGCAATGTGGAATGTAGAAGACTTTCCCAATCACGACGATACTTCTGGTTCTCAGGAACATGTTCAGACATATAGATGTTGTGCTCTGAGGAATACTTGGTGCCATAAGTATGATTCATCTCAGCAAGGTCTATTCCACCATCTCCATCCGGGAATTTCTCTTTAAGGTATTCCTGGAAGAAGATTTGAGCTTTGGGACTAACTATTATATGCTCTAACTTGATACTATTGCGTACGAAATGCTCCCACTCATTTGCTATGTAAATATTATAACTTGGATATGTAGCAGTTAACTCTATCTGATTGAAATCGGTAAATCCCATTTCGTAGGTTTCATTAAAACTGTTTATATCCTGGTACTTATTCTTTAGCCACTCTCGGTAGCTATACTCAACACCTTTAATATATATGTCATCTTCAGAGACAATAGTTTCAATGAAATATGCCCAGTCCACCATCATTGCCCCTGATGTTGGTATGCTTTCAGGAATTGCAATCTCATAGAATGAGGAGTAGTTAGTTGAGTAGGTTTTGTTTAAAAGTGAAACATCATCATACTTCTTCTTCAGGAATTTTACATAGTCAACATGAGCTGATTGCAGAACTCCTAAGTGGTGGATATTGACGGTCTTCTTAACAAAGTGATCCCAATAAGGTCTCAACTTGCCCTTAGGCCTATATTGAGGTGCAACAAAGCTACCCCAATTTGCCAACTCTAAATCTAACTTCTCATTCGTAAGGGCAACATTACCTCGGAAGGCTGGTAACAATTCACTAGATACAAAATATCCATCAATATCAGCATAAACTCTTTGATGATAGGGTTGTGAGTCTGAGTATTCTTTATACCGCTCTAAGATTCCGGAGAAGTCACCATTAAACCCTCTTGAAAGAAGTTCTTTTGTCTCTATACTTATCTCATCCCAAGACTCAACAGAGGAGTTATACCTCTTGTTGTATTCTCGGAGTGAATTCCCATTCTCTTTCTTAACAAGTTGACGGAATTTCCGATTATTCAGAGGTTCAATATTCCGACCAAAAGACTCCGAAAGGTAATAGTCAAACTGTGTATGTTCCTTTCCTTCAATTTTCAGAAACTCGTTCCAATCTTCCAGTTTATTTTCAACCGGAGATGTAACAGGTTCTACAAACTCGAAGGAAAGAAACCTTTGACCATAGACTTCATTCATCACGTTTGATTCTTCGTTCATTCTAGATTCAATATGCTTCCTGAAAAGCATATCCTCATCATAGAAGTAACTTGGGATTATGCTGAATTTTTTAGAATCAACATTACTTTTGAAAGAGGCGGAGACCATTATCATGAATGGGTAGATCATGGTTACAGCACCAAAAAGCAGTAGCAAATGGATGCTTGTATTAAGGAATCTTACCTTAAATGTTTTTCTTCCGACTCTTCCAATTATTGGCATTAATTTATCCTATCTATTTATGATGAAATCTTCTTTACCCTTTGATGAAATCAATAATGCGAGTTTGTACCTGTCTTCATTCTCAATCAAGTTTAAGAAATGCTTCATATCCATATTTGTTAACTTGCTCTTCTCACCTAACTCTTTATAGATCTCTTGATTTGGAAGTGCATTTGCAAAGAAGTACAAATTCACTCTTTTACCGGGGTGAAAATCTCTTTTCTTTCTTCCAAGTTTCTTCAATGTAGTTTGAGGTTGATCCATATCAGTATCATAAACAATCATATAAATACATACATCTTCATCAGGATATTGCAGAGTACTAGGTCCCTCAGCATAATATATTGTTTCAATATTCTCATCATAAAAATAGACATCCTCTTTCTTTGCACATCCTGACAATAAAACCAAAAGTACTAATCCTACTAATATCATTAACTTTTTCAAAATCATCCTCCTTGATTATGGTAAACGGTAACAAAGTGCCCAGTTAGTTTTAAAGCATATTCAGTTCTTATCTGAATCAACTGTCCTAAATTCCATATTCTTCAGCTTCTTCAGCTGAAGTATTGTGAATCCCATCAACATCATTCCTAACATCCAGGCCATGGTAGTTGCGATGCCGAATTTAAGATACAAGTATGCTCTTTCGAAGATTAAAAGGTCTGCAACTTTGGTCGCCTCATTAGGACCACCAAATGTCATTACAAGTATAAAACCACTTTGCTGTGCTGAAGCTATAAAGGCAGCGATAAACTGCATGATAATCAGAGCCTTAAGGCTTGGCACAACAATAAAAGCCAACTTCTGGAAGAAGTTTGTTCCATCGATATCCGCGGCATCGTAGAGATCATCCGGGATACCTTTCAAGGCAGCGAGATAAATTAAACATCCGGGACCTACTCCTGCCCATATAGACGGAATAACAGTGCAAATCATTGCCAAATTTTCGTCCCGAATCCACCTACTCTTTTCCAGTCCAAGTGACATCAGGATTTGATTCAAACCACCGGCATCAGATGGGTCATAGAGGAGCTTCCAAAGATAGATAACAATTACACCGCTAACCACAGCGGGTAGATAATAGATAACTCTATAGATTAACTTTCCGTGAGAGACTTCTTGAAGCATGACTGCTAAAACAATAGGGGGGATAAACCCTAATCCGAGAGAAAGGGTCATATAAATTAGAGTCTTTCCAAGGGATGACCACCAAACGGGGTCAAAAAGAACATCGGCAAAGTTCTGCAATCCTACCCATTCAGACTGACCTACAATCTGATAGTCTTGGAAAGCCATCAGGGAACCCATTATAACAGGTAGATATTTCCACAATATGATAGATGCAATTGCCGGCAGGATCATCAGATACGGAAGCCAATTCCGTTTCTTATTTTTATTAACATACTTATTGTCGGGAGTAAAATATCTCCAGATGTGAATAATCCCGGCAATGAAAGCAGCGAAGATGATAATAGCTACAACGACTGCAACATTGTTTCGTCTTTTCCTCTCTTCACTAGAGATTTTACCAATCATCTCTTTATTGGTTCGTTCTGCGCCTTTATCAAGTAACTCTCTAATCTTCAGACGCTTCTCTGCATTAGTGTTACCCAACTTCCCATCTTCTTCCAGGGATATACATTTTTCAACAGGAACCGTCATGAACTCATACACTTTCTGCGTATTACGACCATATGGCTCAGGTTTACCATTCTTAATAGCCTGTTCGAATGTCTCCAACCAACCCGGTGGAGTATATTTCAGGTACTCTTCATACCCATATCGTTTCAAGTAAATTGGATTCTGCATCCTGCCGTACCCGGCATTTATCATTACCTTCAGGCGTATTTGACGCGCTTCTTCACTATCAAAGAACCAGATGTAATTGAAGGCAGCTTCACGAACTTCCTCAGGGTCTCTTTCACCTAGACCGGCATTATTGCTTTCACCTGCTCCTGCAAAAATCCCCATCATTCGGCAGTTTATCTCAGAACCACGCAATCCTGTTGGACCCATCGGACAAGGGGCAAGTCCAAAGAGATTAGGGTCTAAATTACCACCCAGACTTTGCTGGTTCATATAACCCATCCGAATCCCAATTTTGCCTTCATCCCATTTTCTGCCCCACTCGCCTTCACGAATAACAAAACCTTGTTGGGGATTACCTTGTGAGTCAGTCCATTTAGTAGTTAAAAGCTTTAAATAAAACTCCATAGCCGTGACACCTGCAGCAGAATTAAATGCAGCAAGCCATTCTCCGGTCTCGGGGTCTTGTTCAACAGCTTCTCCACCGGCACTCCAGAGATATGTTATCCAATCGTATGCGGCCTGAGGACCAGAAGCTAAGAACATTCCGAATGTACCCTCTTCCGGGATTGTCATCTGTCTCGCATAACTTAGGAGTTCATCCCAGTCAGCAGGTGGCTTGTTAGGATCGAGTCCAACCCTGCCAAAGAAGTCCTTGCGATACATCATAACTCGAACAAGAGTTTCATAAGGCATACACCAGTAATGTTCTTCATCATCACCATACTTCTTGCGTCTAATGACCGGCATTACAGGTTTCTCAATTCTGAGTTCTAAATCTTGTTCTGTGAGTCTGGAAACATATTCATCGAGAGGATATAAAAAACCATTCTCTATATAGGTAGCAGATTGGCGGAAATTGACATAAATAATATCGGGAGAAACACCTCCTGCTATTGCCATCAAAGGACCTGCATCGAGATCCATATTCTCAATTTTTATCCCGGAATAGGAACGAAGGTCGATATGCGGATATTTTTTTTGGAAGGCTCTGACAACAGCTAAGTTTGCCTTACTATATGGGCTACTGTCTCTTGGGTCAGGAAGATCAAAGACTTTTAGGATTACTTTCCCTTCACTTTCATTTGTAACTGCAAATAAAGTGGTGAATAACAATAATAGAACCAGGGCAAATAACGCCTTGGACTTAACCATTGAGTAAACCTCGTCTTTAAGTTGATGCTATGATTTGGTGAATAATGTTTAATTATGTCAACTTTTATCTTTGCAATATCGAATAATTTGTCATTCTTTTGTACGAAGATATACGAACCCGCTAATAATCAGTAAAATAGTTACCCCAGTAAACTTTCCTTGCCATCTCCTATCCATCAAAGCGCAGTGCAAAAACAGTGGGTTGATTGATGAAACCTAACAAGAGGTTGTAAAGATAATACACCTCCGCAATGGATGATGGACTTGCTCCGCTCTTCGCATTGTAGGGGTCAATGGCGTTGACCTGTATATCATCACCTTACGGATGGTTGGAGACCTCCGTAATGGTTGTTTGGCTGAATAGTTTAAAGACCACCATTGCGGAGGTC
>JAVCCX010000117.1 GCA_030765245.1 Candidatus Zophobacter franzmannii
AAAGATAAGCTCTCCGTCAGTGTCGAATACCAAAAGATTGATAGTATTAAGGTCAGGGATTAGATGTCTAAAGTCAAGAAGTTTCGCAGTATCCACTAGAATTGTTATTACACCGAGAAACTGATTCCCTGCATTATAAACAGGTAGTAAATACTCTTGTAGCAGCACTCCGGCAGGACTTATAAGGATAGGTGTAATGTAGGTTTCACTCTTCTCTTTCACATAGAGATACTTCTCAGAATTGCTCAGGTTAAGTCCCTCAGGTTTCTGATACTCTTCAGGCTCCACATAGAGCATTATCCCATCAGGTGAGATGAGCCCACACGCAACAATGTAGTCACGAGCTTCCACTCCGGCTATAAGATAACTTCTCATCTTCTCTTCACTAATCCCGGGAGGAAGAAAGAATCGAGCTATCTTAGAACCTGTTAGCTCTAAATCGGCAATACTCCGTTCAAGGTTGACTTTGAGAGTAGTAAAAGCCTGCTGTTCCTGAGTAGAGAATACAGTTTTCTTCTCTTTCTTACATCCAAATGTAACTATTCCAATAATAAGGATTATAAGTTGTAGGTAGACAAGCCGACTCGTGAAGTATTTCATATTGCCTTCATGAAAAAAATACCTCTTCGGTTGAAGAGGTATTTTTCTATATCTATTTAAATACCCTAAACCATCACAATGGTCTTTTTCGGGCACTTCTCAACACAAATTTCACAACCTATACACTTATCCTGATCGACAGTGTGAAGCTGTTTTAATTCACCTGTTATTGCGCCCACAGGGCATTTCTTTGCACAGATAGTACAACCAATACAGTTCTCTTCAATAATCTTAGCCTTTTTCCGTTTACCGGCCATAAGATCTTCGATAGCTTTTGTTGGGCACTTACTCGCACAGAGACCGCAGTTGATACATTTCTCATAGTTGATTACAGCAAGGTTGTTTTCCATTGTAATAGCATCAACAGGGCATACTCTTGCGCAGATTCCACAACCGATGCAACCACGAGTGGTTCCACAGTTGTTCTTTGCAGCAATGCCTTTCTCTTTGTTTGTGCATTCAATCTTAACCTGCTGGTCAGCTTTGACAATCTCAATCAACATTCTTGGGCATGCTTTAACGCAAGCACCACATGCTGTACACTTGTCGGGGTCGATTGTACGGTTGTTATTCTCGTCCACGATGATAGCATCAAAGAGACAAGAAACTACACAGTCATTATATCCAACACAGCCATAGCTACATTGGTTAGGACCATTCGCAACCGTCACAGCAGACTTACAAGTCTGAACACCTTCATAGTCAAACTTGAATTTAGTGTTATCAGTACCACCACATGAGCAATGGATATAAGCAAGTTTCTTTATAGTTTCACCTGCGACACTACCCATTATCTCTGCAAGAGCTTGAGCAGTTGCAGCACCACCCGGTGCACAAAGGGTAATACTAACACCATCTTCAACGATTGCTTCTGCATATCCGCCACAACCCGGTTTCCCACAAGCACCACAGTTAGCACCCGGTAGAGCATCAATGATTCTTTCAACGCGTGGGTCAACTTCCACATGGAAGGCAACAGACGCGATAGCCAAACCGATTCCATAGAGTAGCCCAAGACCACCAATGATAAGTATAGGTATTAATATAATCATGGTACCTCCTACATCTTAAGACCGGAAAAGCCTAAGAAAGCGAGAGCCATAGCGCCTGCAACTATGAGGGCAATGGGCATTCCTTTCATACTCTTCGGTAGGTTTGCGTATTCTAGTCGTTCTCTCATACCTGCCATTAGGACCAGCACGAGGGTAAAGCCAACACCTGAGAAGAAACCATTTAAGACAGCATCGAGGAAGTTATAAGGAGTCCCGTCAGCCCATTTAGCGGTTGTATTCAGAATTGCAACACCGAGTACAGCACAGTTGGTAGTGATTAACGGAAGGAACACACCAAGCGACTTATAAAGCGAAGGTGAGTTCTTCTGAATAACCATCTCCACAAACTGCACAAGGGTCGCAATCGTCAGGATAAAGGCAATTGTTTGCAGGTAACCCAGTCCATACGGGATAAGTAGGTAAACCTGAATTAAATATGTTATCGCTGATGCCATGGTCATAACAAATATAACTGCCATTCCCATCCCAAAAGCTGAGTCTAATTTCTTGGAAACACCGAGATAAGGGCACAGACCAAGGAAACGGGCAAGAACAAAGTTCTGAACGAAGATTGCTCCAACTGCCATTACCATCATTTTAGCTAAAAATTCCATCTGTATCTCCTACTTCTCTTTCTTCATCATGTTAATTATCGCCATCAGGAAACCAACAGTGATGAATGCTCCGGGGGCAAGAATTGCCACTAACATTGGTGATTCAATATATGCCTTTGGAAGGACAGCAAAGCCAAGGAGTGTACCTGCACCAAGCACTTCACGGATAGCACCGATAAGTGATAAGGCGAGAGTAAACCCAAGTCCCATACTGATACCGTCAAGCGTAGATGAAAGGACATTATTCTTACTGGCAAAGGCTTCAGCCCTACCAAGAATAACGCAGTTCACCACAATCAACGGGATAAACAATCCAAGCGATTTATGTAGGGCAGGCATGAAAGCACCCATAGTCATATCAACGATAGTAACGAAAGTCGCAATCACAACGATGAACACAGGGATTCTAATCTTAGCAGGAGTAAACCCTTTAATCATAGCAACAATGATATTAGAACAGATCAACACAAAGGTCGTTGAAAGTCCCATACCCAATGAGTTCACAACTGAAGAGGTTACAGCAAGAGTCGGGCACATACCGAGAACAAGGATAAATACCGGGTTCTCTTTGATAAAGCCGTTAGTTAATACTTTCATATTATCCATTTGTTACCTCCACTTTCAATACTTCTTCAAGACGCTTGATTCCGGCGTTGATTGAATTTGTAACTGTTCGAGTAGTAATTGTAGCACCTGTAATAGAGATAATGTCGCCACCATCCTTTTTAACCATAAGTTGAGGCAATGTCATACCCACAAACTTCTCAGCAAACGCAGGAGTAGAAGCCTTAGCTCCAAGTCCGGGGGTCTCAGTTTGCTCAATTACTTTTATCTTATTAATTGAGAAATCATTCTTAAGCCCAACAACAGTCTTTACAACACCGCTATATCCATTCAGAGCAACAGTAAGAATGTAGCCGATAGGTTCTTTCGCTTCATTTACAGCGATAAAGTAGAGATCAGTATCCACTTCTGAACTATCAACCATTGTCTTTTTAACAAAGTCTGTTGCATCCGGCATAACCTCTTTACGAGCATTCTCTGCTTCCACTCTCTTAACTTCTGCAATCATCGGAGCAGTCACACTGTTAAGATAGGCAAGAATACCGGTAGCGAGTGCACATACAGCGAGTAGAATTAAACCAAGTTTTATATAGTACTTCATTTTTTCTTCCTCCCACCGAAAGGCTTAGGCATTGTCCATTTGTCGATAAGTGGAACTGCCAGATTCATAAGAAGGATTGAGTAGGAAACACCTTCAGGATATCCACCTACAAGACGGATAACAACTGTCAGTACTCCGCAACCAATACCAAAATATATTCTTCCGGTTCGGGTCATTGGCGAGGTCACATAATCGGTAGCCATAAAGATAGCTCCGAGAAGGAGTCCACCTGAGAGAATATGGAATATAGGAAGGAGCAGTGAGAACTGACCCAATCCCTTGATTCCACCAAAGAAGAAAGAGAGAGCGACTACTGTCAAAATAAAGCTGACAGGGATTCTCCACTCAATAATCTTTTTATGAATTAACCAGGCAGCACCAAGTAAAAGAGCAAACGCTGAAACTTCACCAATCACACCACCGACATTACCCCAGAAGAGGTTTTGCAGGGTGGAAGAATCGAAGAGAGCGTTGAATACTTTAGCACCTTCACCTGATGCAAGACCGCTTACAAAATCGCTGTCTCTGAGCTTCTTTGCAACATCGAGAGGAGTTGCTGAAGTGATAAGAGTGCTTGCTTTGTCACCCAGTCCTTGAAGGCAAGTGATCCCGCTCATCATACCTGAGTTAGGCTTTATCCAACCTGAGAGAGTGAGGGTAGGCCATGAGGCAACAAGGAAAGCTCTGGCTAAAAGGGCAGGGTTAACAGGGTTATTACCCAGTCCACCGAACACCTGTTTACCAATAGCAATCGCAAATACTGAACCTACGACAGGGAGCCACCAGGGCGCGCCGGCATGCAGGTTATATGTAAGTAACAGCCCGGTCAGGACAGCTGAACCGTCCGAAACGGTTACAGGGACCTTTCTCCATTTCTGGATAAGATACTCTGTCAATACTGCTGCTACAACACCATAAATAGTGAGGAACAAGGCATTAATGCCGTAGAAATATACTGCTGCAATCAAGGCAGGGACAAGGGCAATAACGACTTGCCACATGACATTCGATACTGTCGTCTTGTCGTGCAGATGAGGGGCAGCGGAAACCTTAAATTTATTCTCCATCAATCCTCCGGCTTAACTCTTTTGTTGTCTTTCGCGGATTATCTTACCGACATTAATCTTAGCAATATCGATCCACTGCACCATTTTAATCTGGGCAGGGCAGACATAAGCGCAAGTTCCGCATTTCATACAATCCATAGCACCGGCTTTCTCAGCCATATCCCAATCCTCGTTCATAGCTCCGTTGGAGATCATACTTGGAATGAGATTGTGAGGGCAGACATCAACACAGCGTCCGCAATGCAGACAGGTGTATTCAATATCCATTTTGGCTTCTTTCTTGTTGAGGAACAACAGTCCGGAAGAGCCTTTTGCCATAGGTGCAGTCAGGTCGGGAATTGCAAATCCCATCATCGGTCCACCAGAGATAACCTTAGCTATCTCCTCTTTTGCTCCTCCACATTTATCGAAGAGGGCTTGGAAAGAGGTTCCGATTCTTGCCTGGAGGTTCTTTGGATTGGTCACAATTTTACCGGAGATGGTAATAATTCTTTCAATACAAGCTTTTGAGTAACGGACAGCTTCATAAACTGCTACGGCTGTTCCAACATTCTGGACGACAACACCGATATCCATCGGTAGTCCACCTTTGTTAGGAACTGAACGCTTGGTAGCTGCATATATTAGCTGTTTTTCACCACCCTGAGGGTAGCGAACTTTCAAACCGACCACGCTGATGTCTTTTAACTGGCTCACAGCCTTTTGCATCACTTTGATAGCATCAGGTTTGTTAGCTTCAATTCCGATCATTCCGCGTTTAGCTCCAACAATCTTCATCACAAGCTGGAGACCTGTAACAATGTCATCCGCTCTTTCAAGCATCAGACGATAGTCAGCAGTCAGATATGGCTCACACTCAACTCCGTTAAGAATGACTGTATCTATTGATTTGTCAGCTGGAGGACTCAATTTCACATGAGTTGGAAAACCGGCACCGCCCATTCCACAAACACCTGCGATTTTGATTCTGTCCTTCATAACATCAACAGATACACTCATCACATCTTCTTCGTTAGTAAGCTCAATCCATTCGTCAGTTTGTCCATCACCTGTAATTTCAATAGCCATCGAGGTAGTTCCGCAAGGATGCGGAAACTCAGCTATCTTAGTTACTTTTCCGGTAATGGAAGCGTGTTGGGTTATCGAAACAAATCCGCCCGGTTCGGCGATTATTTGTCCGGTCTTCACTTGTTCCCCCACTTTCACAACTGGCTTCGAGGGTGCGCCAATGTGTTGAGAAAGGGGTATTACCACCTTGAGAGGCAGATCCATCTTTTCGATAGGTGCATTCTTCGAATACTCCTTGTGATCATGGGGATGGACCCCGCCAGGGAATGTTTTCAATTTCATCATACTCCCTTCTTTAGCTTCTTCTTTATTTCTAAATTAGTTATATAAATGCTGAATGTCATGTTTATGGTATTTTATATTATATCAAGAAATTTCTGGTTTTTCCTCAATAATGGATTATTTAGGTGGGGATTATTGGAAGTTGGGAGAGTAGAATCGCACGGACATCATGGACAGACACTGACAGAAAAGGACATAATAGGAACTGGCTTTTGTCTTCTGGTTATCTACTCTTTGGATGCCTGTTGCGTTACGTAAAACAACTGTCCTTAGTTGTTGTGAATACTCTACAAACCTTTGCCAAGGTATCGTTACATTCACCTATCCTCCAAGGCTAATATTTGCCTCCCTTCTCTCGTCCATCTCCCTTCAATAATTCTAATTACTCAAGAGAAATGTGGGAAATACTTGGAAATGATCGAATGGAAGACAATAAATATCTTGACTCAGTAGTTTGATGGTTCTAATGATGTCGCTAAAGAATAAATCGGAGAGGAAACATGAAAAAAATACTAACAATTTTATTAGCTTTAAGCATCTTTGGTGCACTATTCAGTGTACATAACTTCACAATAAATGGTCAAGAAGAGGTTACCGTTGCAATCGGTGACGATATGCTTTATGACTTTGACTTTGAATCCACCATGGCAAATGCCGGATATAGCATAACAATTGACATCCCTGTGTTAGAGATCCCAACTATTGATATACCTTACAGTCTTTTCCAAGATGGTCTTGGTTATGATGAGACCGGATTTGATGGTCACTTTACCGGTACAAGAGAATGCGAAATGTCTTTTCCTACTTCAGTTCCTGTAACTATCACCCTAACTGATGGTGGTGTCGCTGATAGCGTGATTGTTCATTATACACAACTGAATACTAATTTCTCAATAGCCGGTTCAGTGATGCAAGAAAGTGGTTGGATAGATTTACCAGTACCAAGCCCTTTAGCTTATGTTAACTATAATTCTGAT
>JAVCCX010000442.1 GCA_030765245.1 Candidatus Zophobacter franzmannii
ACTTAAAATGTGATGAGAGTTTTTTAGAAAAACATTTGGATTATGTTAGTGAATTCACTTATCACACGGGTGGTATGAATGGTTTTCTTTATCCTCTATGTCTTTATGTAGCAGACAATAAGGATAGAGGGGACAATACTATTGTTACGGGATATTGTGGTAGTGAATTATTAAGAAATGCTCATCGTGGCGGTGCGGTTACTGCTCAACTTGTAATTGATTATTTGAAAGATAAATCCAGTTTAGAGGATAAGATTAAGAACTATGAAATTTTTGTTAAGAATTCATTAGAATACAACGAAGAAATAATAGGTGAAGTTATCAGTGAATTAGATGATTACTTTGATGCATTACCTAAGGATTTATCGGTTAATCAAAAATTGGGTATATTTGAATTTGAAGAATCTATGCCAAAGATTTTTGGTTCATGGATATATTCAGGAATGCATTTTCAAAGAATTAGAGTCCCGTTTATGGATCAGGTATTTCTTGAAAAAATCACAAAAACACAGATTTCTCAGTTTTACAGAGAATTTCTTGAACAAAATCCTCTAAGACGGTTTTATGGGCAGCTTATGTACTCAAAAATAATTGATAGAACATATCCCAAGTTAGGTCGGTATATTTCAGGGAAGGGTTACTCTCCAAAAGACTTGTTGTCTTTTATTGGAAGAGTAAGAATTACCTTTGGATATTTTAAGAAAAACATGAAAGCAAAGAAACAGGAGTTTGATAATCTTGCTTTAATTTCCGGTGCTATTAAGTTTGTAAATGAGACATTTGAAGATGAATCTATTAGAGATTTTTATATTAGCCGACTGAATGATTCATACCGAAACGAGATATTAAGAGATTCAATCTTTAATGAATTATCTTTAATAGAATATGATAACCTTTTAAAAATCGATAATAAGGACTGACACATGTTTTCAAATAAAACACTTCTAATAACCGGTGGTACCGGTTCCTTTGGAAATGCCGTTTTGGCAAGGTTCATCGATTCTGATATAGAAGAAATACGCATATTTAGCAGGGATGAAAAAAAACAGGATGACCTTAGAAAGAAAATGAATAACCCTAAGGTTAAATTCTACATCGGTGATGTTAGAGATATTGATTCTGTAAATATGGTAATGCGAGGTGTTGATTATGTTTTTCATGCTGCTGCACTTAAACAAGTGCCGTCATGTGAATTCTTCCCTATCGAAGCAGTAAAAACCAACATCCTTGGCTCTAATAATGTTATGCAATCGGCTATAGCCAATCAAGTAAGGAAAGTCATTATCTTATCAACAGATAAGGCTGTTTATCCCATTAATGCGATGGGGTTGTCAAAAGCTATGATGGAATTAGTTATGGTAGCAAATTCTCGGAATGGAGACATTACAACCTTTTGTGGAACCAGATACGGTAATGTAATGGCTTCCAGAGGATCTGTGATCCCGTTATTTGTGGACCAGATTAAATCAGGAAAGCCATTGACTATTACCGACCCAAAGATGACCCGTTACATGATGACCCTTGATGATGCCGTAGATTTAGTGCTCTTTGCTTTTGAACATGGCAATCAGGGTGATCGCTTTGTTCAGAAAGCACCTGCCTGCACAATTGAAGTTCTTGTACAAGCTCTGAAAGAGCTTTATCATGCCGATAATCAGATAATATTCCTTGGGACAAGACACGGAGAAAAGCTCTATGAAACTCTTGTCAACAGAGAGGAGATGCTAAGGGCTGAGGATCTGGGAGGATATTTTCGTATCCCGGCTGATACAAGGGATCTGAATTACAATAGATATTTCTCCGAAGGTCAGTCAGAAATTGAAAACATTATTGAGTACACATCTCATAATACCCATAGAATGGATATTGAAGAAACAAAGAAATTACTTCTTAAATTGGATTTCATAAGAGAAGATTTATTGAAGATAGAACACAGATAAAGCAGATAATACTGATGATCACGGATAAGAAATAGCTAAAGTAAAACAGTCTGTGCGAATCAGTAGGATCTGTGTTTTCCGTCTTCAAAAACAGGATAGAGCTCAGAACACACAAATGAAAGAGATAAACGCGGATAGGAGTATGAGTTGAGCTATTCGTTATCATCTACACGATCTGAGTCATCTGTGTTCAAATTAACTTTAAAAGAAGAGTTATAATTATGGAATACTTATACAAAGAGTTAACAGAAAGAATTATTAGTGCTTTTTACGAAGTGTACAATACTTTGGGAGTAGGTTTTCTGGAAAAGGTTTATGAGAAATCATTGCTTGCAGAGTTAAATTTGAGAAAAATTAAATGCAAGGAACAGGCTCGTATTGATGTTTTTTATAAAAAGCAGATAGTTGGAGAATACTATGCTGACCTAATTATTGAGGACACAGTAATTGTTGAACTAAAAGCGAGTGAGGGTCTGGTGAAGTCCAATGAATACCAACTAAAAAACTATTTAAAAGCTACTAAATACGAGGTCGGGTTACTATTAAAGTCGGGAAAAACCAGAGATATCACGAAAGATATACACTAATGAGAATAAAAGATTGAACACAGATGTTACAGATGAAAATGAATAACGCAGATAAAATTATGAGCAGAATTATCTGCTTTAAATCTGCACGATCTGAGTTATCAGTGTTCTAAAGGAAACGATTGTGAAGAAAAAAGTAGGAATTACCGGTCAAGCCGGATTTATCGGAACGCACCTTTTTAATAATCTAGGGCAACATGATGATTTTGAAAGAGTACCTTTTGCCGATGAATATTTTCAAGATGACCAGGTAATGGATAGGTTTGTTCAAAAATGCGATGTTATAGTTCATCTTGCTGCCCTGAATCGTCACAATGATCCGGATGTTATTTACAAGACTAATTTAGAGTTGGTTGACAAGCTGATTGCAAGCGTAAAAAGATGCGGTACACATCCTCACATTATTATGTCCTCTTCTACTCAGGAG
>JAVCCX010000333.1 GCA_030765245.1 Candidatus Zophobacter franzmannii
AAATAATGGAGAAACAGACCCATCAGTTAATATTAATCGATGTAATAATATAATTGTTCACGACATTGATTTTGGAGAGTCTCATCTACGCATCCTGGAATCTTTATCTCATTTTCAAACACAGTCCTGATTAATAATTGTCGGATACACGATATTGTTCAGAATAGTACAAGAGTTTCTGCTTTTACTTCCTATTGCAGTGTGATTACGATAAATAACCTAATAGTGGATAGCATTTATAACAATTACGAATATGGTTACATCTCTGGAATAGATTTAGATGATAGCTCAGTAACAGCAAACAATATTATTGTTACAAACAATCATCAGGATTATCCAGGGGTAATTGTACAGTATGCTAATACAGCATCTGACTCGCCCGGGGGCAATTTAAATCTCTCTAATTTCCTGATGTATAATAACACTTCAACTGATAATACTCAACCAATGGCAATTTTCATTAATAGATATGATCCAAGTTATCTTAACAATATGACTATTGCTAACAATACAAGTAGTTCACGAGTATTACGATTGAATGGTGATTTTACAATGAGAAACAGTATTCTATATAATCCTCAGGCAGGTTCGGAAATGCACCTATGGGATTTGTTTGCCGGAGATCCTAATCCCATCTACTCCAATGTAGATATAGACTATTGCCTTATCCGGAATGGGGAGTCTGAAATAGATGGAGCAGACCATCCTCAAAACTCTTTGACATGGGGAAATCACAATATTGATACTAATCCACTCTTTAGAGGAGATGTTGAGGGTGACATACCTGTAGGAGATCCTCGATGGCTACAGCTAACACCAAATTCCCCCTGCGTAAATGCAGGAACACCAGACACACTTGGAATGAACTTACCAGCTTTAGACATTACAGGTAATCCTAGAGTATGGGACAATATCATTGATATGGGAGCTCATGAATATAATCCAACAGTAGATAATACTGAAAACATACAACCAGCATTATCTAATCAGATAGTTGTGTCTCACTTCCCAAATCCTGTAACACCAAACGGTAAGAATAGCAATGTTGCTTTCATAGAGTTCTCACTACAGAAGAAACCTATAGATAAACCAACTCTTGAGATTTTCAATATCAAGGGTCAGAAGATACGAAGTATTAAGATAACTCAGAGTTTCTCCCAACTTGTTAGAAGTGCCGGACTCTCCTCAGAAGAGAAGCAGTCAGGAGAATATTATTCTCAAGTATGGGATTGTAAGGATAATAATCGTAAGCAGGTAGCATCAGGGATATATTTCTATAAAGTGAGTAGTGGTGGGGATAGTGCGATAGGGAAAATGATGGTGATCAAATAATCTGGAGATTATTTGGAATTATAAATTAGGAATGGTGAACCCCAAACTCTTCCTCATAAAACCGCAGGTTTCGTACCGTAAGCATCCCTGCTTGCGTCTTTCTTCAATCCCAGTGCGGATTAAATAATTAATGCCCTAAAGTTACATGACTGTATTACACCTTGAGCAATTCTTCGAATTGCCAGCAACGGTGGACGCTCGCAGTACGGAAAGAGGTGCAGCTGAAGCAGCACTTCCGAAGATTGCCTGCCGTGGCAAAGAAGTCCATTTTCGTACTTCTGATGAACTCCTTTGGCACTGATTTTATTCTCACCATTTCGGAGGATTCACTTCGTTCAACCATCCGCAAGGTAAGATGCTAGGATTGCAAGATAGAGATGAAGCTAAAGCATCATTCCCCAGCCAAACAAGTTAAATAATAAATCCTTTCAGGCTGTTAAGATGGAGATTCGGAAGCAGATGATAGCGGAGATAATTGAGAAAGACCTTATTGATTAACTCGAAAGTTGTTTTGGTAATGGTGAAGTCAGACATATGATTGCCGATAGATGGGAGTTTATGGACAATCTCAGCCGATACTCCAGCTAAGATGACAATCGAGGCACTACCTGATAAATCTGCTGAAATTGACTCCTTTTTGAGGCATGAGGAGCAAAAGAAGCATCCATTGCGTATGGAATAATTAAGAATCATACCCATATATGATGAGCATTGATGACAGGTTGTGATTTCAAGTTTAATTCCGACAAGTTTCAGATAGCTATAGATGAATCTCCAGAAGATTAGAACCGGATTGTTTGATACTGTTGGCAGATATGTTAGATAACCGTGCAAAAGGCGATAATACTTGTCAGCTTCCTCCTCCTCAAAGATGGATTGGCTGATTAACTCAGCCCCTGCAGAGAGAAGTTGGACGATACTGTATTTTAAGCCAGGGAGATGACTCTTTATTAGATTTGCATTTGTAATAGTTAAAAGTTCACTTCCTGCAGAACGAGTAAACTCCCCATCGAATTCGTTTAATAATCCAAAGACAGAGAAGTATTTGCTGTTCAGCTTTTTAGCACCCTTAGCTATTGCGGAGATGAGTCCATGTGTTTCACTCAGAAGCAGAAGAATATAGCTGGATTCGCTGTAGTCGGTTACCCTGAGTACAATACAATTAGAGCTAAAGTGTCTGCTTTCCTGCATTACTATTCCTCGTTTTGCAGATATCCAAGTTTGATTAACAGTCCACGAGCTTCACGGAAATCTATGGGATTCACAAAGACAGTCTTCTGGTTTTTATAAATAACATAACCCGGAGCTGCACTATGAGGCTTCGTAACATAGCGGATTTGAGTATAATCAACAGGAACATTTATAGATGTCTTTGCCTTGCTGTAATAGGCTGCAAGACGACAACACACTTCCATCAATTCATCAGTAGGCTTAAGCTTTGAGTAGTTGCGTAGTACAACATGGGTTCCCTGATAGATGCGAGTATGAAACCACCAGTCCTGTGATTTGGCAACACGACAGGTTAGAAGGTCATTCTCTTTTGCCTTGCGTCCAATCATAATCTCCCAATCAGCATTTATTCTAATTCTTCTGAAAGGAAGTTCGTTATGATGCTGACGATGTCCATGCTTCTGTCCCTTACTAAGTGCGAGGATTTCTGTATATGAGTCAATCTCTTCAACACTTGCATACTCACGGTTCAAGTCCTCAATCTCAGCTTTAGTTGCCTTGATATTGGATGTAATCTTTGCAAAGCCTGAGCGCGCTTTCTTATACTTCTTTAGATAGTATTGCAGGTTTTCAAGTGGTTTCTTATTCTTGAAGAGCTTGATAGTTAACGATTCCTGGTTCTCTGAATAGTAATTCACTACTTCAATCGAGTCTTGCCCTGATTTAATCTGACGGAGAAGGGGCTTAAGCAATTCTGCCTTTTGAGACCACTCTGTTTCCTTCTCAGCAGAGAGCAGTTCTACTGATTGCTTCTCTAACTTAGTGTTGGCTTTCTTTATCTGCCTTTTAACCTGTTTGAGCTTTACCTTCTTACGCTCATTTAGCCTTTTCTTTAGCTCAACTTCATGAAATAGATTCTCAAACATGTTATTGGTATCACTACCCTCCCATTTGTAGGAGTCGGTATCAATCTTCAGAGGTAATGTTATCTCTCTATCAGCAACTTTATAGGTTGTCTCAGGAGTGACATAAGGTATGTTTAAGAGAATCTGACGTTGGTTGTTTTCAGCAAAACTGAACTTCCGTAATGCTTCTGCAATGATAAGTTCATCATCCACAAATCTACAGAGGATTATGTTTTGGAAGCGAGGGATAAGCTCTAAAACCAGAGCATAAGTAGTGGTCTGGTTATAGATATCCCTTTTCTTGAACCAGAGCTTGATAATTCTATCATTAGCTTCTAGCTCAACCTTATCTATACGGGCTGATCCCAGCATCTGAGAGATGTTGTTTATCTTTGAATCAGTATCGAAAGGTAGTGAGTCATCCTTTGTTAAAAAAGGGAAACAGTCCTTCTGATTAAGGCTAACCTGCAACATAGTCTTGTTATTCTTAAAGCTAATTTGATACTGATCTTCAAAGGCAAGAATACTCTTCAGACCGCTTTGTGGGAGTGATACATTTTGTACCCAGTTGTTTAAATATTTCCATTCCATAAGCTCAAGCTCGTAAGGTTCTGGTTTGTGTCAATATAAACCATATCAAAGGTAAAAGATAGTGCTCACAGCAGTTCTATTCAAACTATTAGGAACAATACAATTAGAGATTTTGCTTGACATTGCCATTCTTCTTATATTATCTGTATCAGGTATATCTTTAGGACATAATTATAAATTAATCAAGGAGAATTCAATGAACGCTTTCAAAGTATTAACCATTATCCTCGCAATAACAACTATTGCAGCAGGGGTCTACCTCGGTCAGGTAATGAAGGAAAAGACTGCAGTTATTGCAGAGAGAGACCAGATAGTTGCTTCTTATGATGAAGCTACAACAGTAATCACCGATATCCAAAGTAGCCTTGATGCTATTAACCCTGAATCTGTTAAAGAGATTATGAAGAACGCAGAAGTTCCTAAAAACGCTACTCTTAGCGAAAGAAAGGCTTCTATGATGCAGGCGATTGGTGATATTAATGCACAGATTGAAGGCTACAAGAAACAGTTGAGCGATCTTGAAAAGAAATTTAAGAAAAAGAATATCAAGTTTAATAACTTAAACAAGATGGTTGCTTCACTTCAGAAAACTATTGAAGCGAAAGAAGCTATGATTGTTGAGCTTAATGCTGAGATTGAAAGACTTAACTTAACAATTCAGACTGAAAGAAAACAGCACAAGAGCGCTATTGATGTTAAAGATAAGACTATCTCTGAGAAAGAAGAAGAGATCAGAAACAAACAGCATGCTAAATTCGATATCTATTTTGTTATCGGAACAAAATCTGAGTTGTTAGAGAAAGGTCTTGTAGAGAAGAAAGGTGGATTCCTTTGGTTCGGTAAAGTTACTGATATGACTAAAGACTATGACACTTCACTCTTTGTTAAGATGAACCTCTTAGACAACGATGAAATTATCCTTCCTACTGTTATGGAGAGAGCAACGGTTATGTCCGACCAGAATGTTGCTTCCTTCACACTTACTAATATGAGCGAGACAGAGTCAGTTCTTAAAGTTACTGACCTTGCTGAATTTGCTCAGAACAAATATGTTGTAATCCTTGTAAAATAAATTACAGTAGACATTCATATAAGGCACTGAGAAATCAGTGCCTTTCTTTTTATAAGTTGTTGACGAAGTAACCTCTTGTTGGCAATAATGTATCAAATTTAGGAGGTATCTATGGAAAAGATTATTAGCGCTTGTGGATTAGTGTGTAGTGGATGTGAAGCTTATTTAGCAACAAAGGATAACGATGATGAACTTAGAAAAGCTACTTCAGAGAAATGGTCTACAATGTATGGTGCAGATATTAACCCGGAAGCAATCAATTGCACTGGTTGTATGGAAGAGGGTGTGAAGCTCGGTCATTGCGGTGAATGTAAAATACGAGTATGTGTGATTGCCAAGGGTTATCAGAATTGTGCTCCTTGCGATGAGTTCCCGTGTGAGATAGTGAATATGATTTATAAAATGGCACCTGAAGCAAAGAAGAATATTGAGGAAATCAAAGAGAAGTTATAGAACTATTTGTAACATATAGAAAAATGCCATGTGTCATATGACTCATGGCATTTTGTATTTACTTAAATTCTTATTTCAGAAGAATCATCTTCTTGGTTTTGGTATAAGAACCTGCTTGAAGCTTGTAGAAGTAAACACCTGAACTTATTGTATTGCCTTCATCATTCTCTCCATCCCAAATGACTGAATGTGAACCTTGAGGAATTAACTCATTAACAAGTGTTTTCACTTTCTGACCTCGGAGGTTGTATATACCTAACTCTACAAGGCTTTCCTTAGCAATATCAAAGCTAATGGATGTTTTAGGATTGAAAGGATTAGGGTAATTGTCATTGAGGATAGTACGAGCAATTGGTTGAATAAGATCATCACTAATTCCGATTCGTACGTCAAAAGTACAATTATCAATTCCAAGTGCATAAGTAGCCTCAGAGATACAATTAACTGCAACTCGAACACGTTGACCTACATAGTCATTGAGTGAGAAAATGTACTCTGACCATGCTGTAGGTGGTTCGATATACTCTCCATCTGAGATCTGTACAAAGTCATCTGTTTCGATTGAGCCTGTAGAAACGAGTACTCTGAATCTATCAAGTCCATAGGATGAATCTACAGTTTTAGCCTGGAAAAGGAAAACAGAGTTTTGGACTACATCATAGTTAGGTGAGATGAGCCAGTCATTGTTGTAATCACCTTGATTTTGGTTTGTAGCCATTGCTACAAGGTAGTTTGTACCCTCGAAGGCACCCCAGTTTCCACCAAGTGGTGGCATTGTCGCGGATGGATTAAACACAAGAAACGACTTAATCCCTCCATTTCCGGGGAAGTCTGATGTTAATGGATAGTTATTGGTCTGGTCTAAATCAATGCTTCTCCAAGGGTAGAAGTTATCCTCAAAGCTTGCATACTCTTCAAATCCATCAACCCAAAGGGTTGGAACGAGATTGAAATCAACAAAGACACTTTCAGTATTGGAATCTTGTGACTCTCCCTCTTCATAGACAACTGTTAAAACATATTCGAAGATTCCCTCTTCCAGATCAAACTCTTCGTAGGCGGTGGTCTCCCAGTCATCAATTTGAGTTAGTAATTCACCTTCTTTATAGATTCTGTATGCTTCAGGGACATAAGACCGAGTATAACCAACATTACTTAGGAGAAACTCAACACACCAATCTCCTTCAAACCCAAGATTAACATCAGCTGATTGCCAGGCTCCATTCAATTTCACAAGGTTGCTTTTCCCTGAGAAATAGGTTGAAGGATCGCAACCAAACGGGTCACCATCTCCGGGACTCGCTGAAATTCCGATATAAAGGTCATTGTCAGTATTTAATAAAGGTGGATTCTGTAAATCAAGGGTGAATAATCCAATCTCTGTAATGCCTGTTATAGCTTGAGTAACAGTAATATCCTGGTCATTGCCTTCATTATAAACATTCAGAGTATAGCTAGCATCAGGATCTCCGACATAGAAGTTTACTCTATCGATGTAGTTATCTTCATAATCTTCTAAAGCTTCTGAACTGTATTTGATACCAACCTCAAGTGGATCCTCACTTGTCATTCCAAAGAACTGAGTACATAGCATATTTGAATAGGATAGATACTCGTAATCGGAGCCAAGTATATTTGGTAAGCTCCAGTTGAATTGTACTGTCATCTCTTCAGTAAGTTCAGCGTTGAAGTTTCGAGATGGCAAAAGTGGGTTGTATCCGGGTCCATTCCAGAACATAAACGAAATGTTCCCACCAGATTCTGTGATATTTTCAAGAGGTCTATTCGTAGGATGATTATCCCATGTAATAGATGCCGGGTCGGTATCATCTGTGAAGCTATTCGCTGTTCCATCAGGGAATGCTGTCCCTGTAGAATTTAACTGTCCATTAGCCGATTCAATCTGCAGGCCTTTATGATTTCCCGAATTAACATCGTTCGAGTTCATGTGGCTGAGGATATAGCCCTCATCAACATGGTAGATTAATAAGCCATGCCCGGGAGCGTATGTATTATATCCCGTTTGTTGTCTGTTTTCCAACAGGAAGTACTCATCGTAATCCGGGGTCTCTACAGCATATACTTCCTCAGTAATATTCGAGTTTGAGATAGTGTAATTGCCTGGCATTTCAAGATAGTCCATATCCATCCATCCGAGAAAAACTTTGCTCCATGCATTGTGATGAGCCGGTCTCCATGAGTTATTGTTCCAAGCTCCTGAGGACATTAAATCCCACTCTCCTGTACAATCTGGATCTGCTCCACTGCCAGTATTATAGAAGTCAGGGACTCCAAGTAAGTGACCAAATTCATGAGCTGTAACACCAACTCCTGCTTGCAGACCAAAAGAACCTGATTCACCGGCGATGGCATATTTTTGAATCGACATTCCGTCAACATTTGCAGGGACTCCCAAACTAGAATGATGTGACCAAATGTCATTTGTGTTACCCGAAGATTCTTGCCCTTGTCCAGCATGTATTATAACTACGCCCTCGACTACATTATTCCCATTATTATCAAAATTTGCAAAGTTGACATAGGGCTCAGCTCCATAAATTGCTAAAGATGCAAAAGTGCTCCATTGATTCTGTGGTCCAAAGCTATCGTGGGTTCTCTGTAAGGTAACAATAGGGCAGATGGTAGAAGTAACTGAGTAAGTATTGTAAGAATTCTCCTCGTAAAATGTCTTGAAAGACCCGGTGAAGTTTGTTGGGCTATTCATCATATTATCGAAACTAGTAACTGAGTAGTTCATGCTCATATCACTAAACGCTACCGGAATAACGAGTAGATTCACATTCCCTGTGTGTGGGAAATTTCCCAGACGTGCTCTGTCTCCATCTCTCATTCGGGTGATTTGGTTTTGGCTATACCAACTATGTGGTTTAATTGTTTGTAAGAAACTAAGTTCCTTATCATTTCTATCTTCGGGATTAGTAGCCACAACATCTGAGATAACAAGATCACCTTTGGAATCATGAATAGCATATTTCTTCCAGCCATTCTCATCCAACAGTGTATAGCCATCAGTTGTCTTAGATGCATGTACCCACTCGTCTCCAACCTGCTTGATTAACAGTTTCTGCCCATTTGGTTGTGTGTAGTCAATACTTGTTTTTGGTGCCTGAACTGCAATTGCAGAGAGTAGAATCAATAATAGAATTAGTGTAAATATAGTTCGTTTCATCAGGAGGTACCTCCAGTTTAGATTTATATGACAGAAATAAACACTTCGGTAGATTCGAGTCAATACTTTTTTAGTGTATGGATGATCTAGCGTTGTAGAAGTGAAGCGAATGATGTGATATTAGTTGGATTCCTACAGCGTTGATTATGTTGTAATTAACTAATTAAACTTGCCCAAATTACTGCCTGAATAAACTTTGGAACAAATGAGGAATAATGGAGACGATAATGAAACCTGAACTTTTGCTTCCGGCGGGAAATCCCGAAGCCTTTGCTGCTGCCATTGATGGTGGGGCAGATGCTGTTTATCTTGGGATTGAACGATTCAATGCGAGAAACAGGGCTATAAATTTTAAGCTTTTTGATTTAGTAGGGATTGTTGATTATGCTCACAAGCATGATACCAAAGTATATTTAACACTCAATACCCTTATAAAAAACAACGAACTGGGACATCTGGCTAATACTATCCATATGATAGGACAGACCGGTATTGATGCCATAATCATGCAGGATTGGGCTGTCTATTCATTGGTTAAACGACTGACGAAGATAGATGTCCATGCCAGTACTCAGATGGGTTTTCATAACTCAGCCGGTGGTATGTTCTGTGAGAATAATAAGATTCCACGCATGATCCTAGCCCGGGAAGTGACAATCCCTGAGATAAATGGGATTCGCTCTAATTCCAAAACCGAACTGGAAGCATTTGTACATGGTTCCTTGTGCTATTCCTTCTCAGGCAAATGCCTGTTTAGTAGCTACTGCGGTGGAATGAGTGCTAACCGTGGACAGTGTCGCCAGCCGTGTCGTAGGATTTACCAGCAGAAGAAAGGAAGTGAATATCTCTTTAGTCTGAAGGATTTAGAGGCAATTGAGATTCTGCCTGAATTGATGAAACTTGGTGTTACAAGTCTGAAGATTGAAGGTAGAATGAAGCGACCTGAGTATGTTTATCGCGTGGCGAAGGCTTACCGAATGGTCCTTGATGATATTACTAAAATAGAAGAAGCTAAATTGATCCTTCAGGATGATTATGCCCGTGAGAAGACAGGTTATTTCCTTGCAGGGAATGTGAAAGAATCGATTGGTTCTGAAGTGTTTACGGGTAAACGAATCGGTGAAATCACTAAGACCAGTAAAGATACCCTTTCTCTAGTTCTTGATTACAAACTTGAAATTGGGAACCTGATTAGAGTAAGACCTTTTGATGGGCGTGATGCTCCACCTGTGAAAATTAAAACATTGGTTGATAATAGCACTGGTGATGAGATAGAGATAGCTGATAGTGGCATGGAAGTGACAGTTAAGACTAATGATTTCCAGGTGAGAAAAGGTGAACAGGTTTACCTTGTCGCCGATAATACATACAAACCATCCCGCTTTAGGTCGAGAAATACGAAGAGATTGGTTCCGCTGACCCAAGAACAGCAGAAGAAGATGATTACTGATCTTAAATACAAGTCAGCAGGTACTGAGAAGGGACTATATTTGAGAATTGAGGACCAGAAATGGCTTGATATTCTTGATGTTAGAAAGTCGTCCGGTGAGATCATGAGAATCGAATTCGACCGTTCTTTAATAGTCCCACGCTTAAAGGCAAGTGTATTGAAAAACATCTGGTTAGAGCTTCCATATTTTATTGCTGAAGAGAAACTTAATCAAGTCTCAAATGCAATTGATAAGCTTGTAAGACTCGGTTATTATAACTATTGCTTAAGCAGTGTTAGTCAGAAAGAGCTTTTCCCGAATGATCCTAAGATTAAGTTTATTACTAATGAAAAAGAGTACTGCTTGAATGACCTTAGCATTGACTTCCTTCAGCGACATGGGATGAGTAACTTCATCTATCCTTTCGAGAATGATTTTCCAAATCTTAATCATTATAAACTCAAAACAGGGATTGTGCCTGTTTACTTCTATCCTGACCTCTTCATCTCTCGCATGCCGGTGTATGCTGATGATTTCAAGGATACTGAGAATAAATATCATATGCAACATAAAAATGGGATTACACATGTTCTCCCAACTGTCCCTGTTGCAATCTTCAATCTTAAAAAGAGATTACAGGATAAGGGATATAAGAGTTTCCTCATTGACCTTTCAAATGAAGTCCCGGGAGATCAGATGATTAAGACTCTCCTGCATCACTTTGGTGAAGGTACGAATCCGAAAGAGAGTACTCGCTTTAACTTTAAAAAGGGATTATGGTAAACTTTCACCTTGCGGATGGTCCATAGACCTCCGCAATGGTGGCTTGGCAATCCAATTTTCACCTTGCGGATGGTCCATAGACCTCCGCAATGGTGGCTTGCTAATCAATCAACGAACAACCATTGCGGAGGTTTTCAACCATCCGCAAGGTCTTTGTCCCGCAAGGTCTTTGTTACAATAAATCCTTTTCTATGATTTCTCTTTGACCCTTTTCAGATTGATATTCAGAAAAAGAGAGGTAATAGTTTTCAATGCTACCAAAAACTTCCTCATAAAAGTCTCTATCAATTATTGTATTATCATTTAGTTTTGTAATAGAGGAATAGTTCTTCTGAATCTCTGCTTTAGGATTTGAATGGATATAATGAACCACAAGATTTAAGTATTTATCTTTATTGATTTCTCTTACTTTAGCTCTACCCTCAAATAAAGTCCCGGACCGATTGTGCCTATGATTATAGTACTGCACATAAGCATTGAAGATATACATTATCCATTTAGATACTGGTTTTGATGTTGTTTGACGAGAAGATGGTAATGATTAGGCATGAGAGAATAGGCTATGATCTTTACATACTCATCATGCTTTGATGTTTCAATGATTTGGATTAATTTCTCATAATCATGTGTATCCTGAAATATATTTCCTTTATCGCATCCCCTGTTATATATGTGGTAATACTTACCTTGTTCGTAAAGCAACACTACCTCCTTCTCACCTTGCGGATGATTTTACTCACCTTGCGGATGGTCCCTAGACCTCCGCAATGG
>JAVCCX010000189.1 GCA_030765245.1 Candidatus Zophobacter franzmannii
CAATTCGCCGCGAGGGGAGGTAATCAATCTCATATTTATACCTATAGCGGGAGCAATACAATTGGAGGTGTTGCCTGGTATGAAACTAATTCAGAGGATCTTGGTTCAAATGATCCAGATTATGGAACTCATCCCGTCGGGACAAAACAAGCAAATGAGCTTAGTATCTTTGATATGAGCGGGAATGTCATTGAATGGTGCTGGGATATCTATGGGAGCTATCCGGATGGATCACAGATAAATCCAACGGGAGCAGGTAGCGGAGATAGACGTGTGATGCGCAGTGGCAGTTGGGCCCATAACGCCACTATCTGCTCTGTTGCTAATCGTTACTTCTACACCGCCACTATAAGCAGCAGCAAGATAGGCTTCCGCGTTGTTAGGCCAGCTGAATAATGTAACTCTACTGTCTCGGTCGAGTACGGCTCGTGAGAGCCGTGATGTAAAACACGCATCTTGCTTGCCAACCATAGCATTAGCGAAGGTTGGAGAGCCGTAAGAAAAGAGAATCACGACCCGGAAAGTCGTGCCAAATGTGAGAAGAAAGCAAGGTGTGTACCTTCACCAAATCGATGGTTTGCGTAGCGTAATCAGCTTGATAGCGTATATTAAATAATGGTGGTATTGTATTATACCTAAACACCATTGTTGTTTATTCCTGATGTTCTCGCCCCATCGTCACAAGTAGCTCCTTACGGTGCAAGTCCATCCAGACCTGCACCGCAACGAAGTGTGGGGCGGGAATGGTATTATAGTGCAAGTCCATCAGTCGCTGGAGAAAGAGATGAAGCTAAAGCATCATTTCCCAGAATACATTCAATAGCTCCTTACGGTGCAAGTCCATCAGTCGCAGGAGAAAGAGATGAAGCTAAAGCATCATTTACCAGAATACACTCCAGCCGTTACAAAACCTTCGCATAACTCCGAATTCGCTTCGCGCATATTTGAGTGTGATATCTGCTTTTCCACTACTCAATACGAATGAAATGAGTACGAGTCCATGGGCAAACAATCTCATCAATGGATAAAAAGCACTCAATTGCTATTGAGAAATAGTTGCTACTAACAATTAGCATACAGCAGGGAATTGTTAGGGATTATAGGGTTTCAACTATTGATAGGATATTGATTAACAAAATGTAACTAAATAGGTGTAAAAAGCGGAAATATTGTTTGACACATACAAATTGGAATATTTATTGCAATAAATTTTATGATACTTACGAAAGACCCTTAAGATGAGGTTTAGATGATAGTTTTAATTATTGCAACATCTGTATTAGTGTTGTATTGGGTATTTGAATATATCCGTCACCAGAAGAATGTCAGAGAGATCCCAATCAGGATTCATGTAAATGGAACCAGAGGGAAATCAAGTGTGTCTCGACTCATCACTGCCGGATTACGAGGCGGAGGAATTGAGACCGTTGCCAAGATTACGGGCACATTGCCAAGGTTTATCATGCCTAAAGGTGAAGAAGCTGCGATTGTGCGCCTTGCCGGTGCCAATATATTGGAGCAGAAGTATATGTTCCGATATGCAGCCGCAATGAAACCCAAAGCGTTTGTTATTGAGTGTATGGCTGTTAATCCTGTTTATCAGTGGATTACTGAAAAGCACTTTGTAAAGGCAACTCACTCTGTTATCACCAATAGCCGATTAGACCATACTGACTTGATGGGACATACAGTTGAATCTGTTACCAAGTGTTTATGTAACACAATCCCTAAGAATGGTTCATGCTACACAGCTGAAGAGAAGATGTTCCCAATAATGGCTAAGGTTGCTAAGAAACGCAACTGTGATTTGCATAAGATAAGACCTACAGATGTTACTCCTGAGGAGATGAAGAAGTTTCCTTACATTGAGCACGCTGAGAATGTTCAGCTTTCATTAGCAGTTTGTATTGCCATCGGGGTTAGTCGTGAAGTTGCTTTAGAAGGCATGTGGAGTGCACATCCTGATCCGGGTGCATTAAAGAAGTATGTCGTTAATGATAAAGATAAGAAAGTCACATTCTACAATGTGTTTGCAGCTAATGATCCCGATTCGTCCAACTTTCTTTGGAATATGATTGTTGAGAAATTAGATAAGGATGCAAGTAAGTTCCTGGTCATTAACAGCAGATCAGATAGATATTATAGATCACAGCAGTTGATTGATATCTTTGCAACTCAGAATTATGACTATGTTATCTTAACAGGTGAGATTCCCGACAAAATTAAAAGTTATGCACTTCATCATGGAATGAAGAAGGATAAGATTATAACTCTCGGTGAAGTATTACCTGAAAGAATATATGAAGAGGTTTACGCTCGTACTAATACCGATGCGCATGTTGTGGGAATTGGAAATATAGCGGGTGAAAGAAAGTATGGAGCATCGATTGTTGCTCATTTCAGACATAAAGCAAAACATAATAAATAGATATAGAACAGGAGGATATAAGTGGTTGAAGCCGCAGTTGGTATAGGCGTAATAATTAGCTTAGTATTCGCAGAACTTTTAGGCGCATCAGCCGGAGGCATTGTTGTCCCCGGATATATTGCAATGTATCTCGATAGACCATTACAGATTATCGGTACATTACTTGTGAGTCTTGTCACATGGTTGCTTATAAGAGGAATCTCCCAATTTACCCTTCTATATGGTCGTCGTCGTATGGTTTTAGCCATACTCTTAGGCTTCATAGTTGGTTGGGCCTCAAGACATTTAGTATTCTTCAATGTTTCTATCTATGACCTTGAAATGCAATCAATTGGTTATATCGTTCCCGGTCTTATCGCTAACTGGATGGAAAGACAGGGAGTTATAAAAACAATCTCAACAATGATTATTGCAGCCGTATTTGTCCGTTTGTTAATAATGCTAATTTCAGGTGGAGAGGTGGTATTCAATGTATAGACCCTCACTAAGAACAAATTGGAGTTTAGCGACTCTTGCCCTTCTAAGTCTTATTCTATTCTACTTTGCTAACAATAGCCGTAAGACTATCAAAGCAAATTACTTTGACCTGAAACTGCAGGCAGCTGTTGAAATGGAAGCCATGATGGCTGAAATCAAAAGCTCATATGACGCAGAAGGTTTACAATATAATATACTTGATGACCCCAAAAGGACTGGTCTAATCGGTAAATCAGTAACTAGTATTACCTCAAGTCGTGGATTACTCCGCGATAAACAAACTGCTATCAATCCTAACTTTGCTGCTGTTTATGTAGAGTTACTTAAGAAAGCAGGTGTAAAAAAAGGTGACTATGTAGCTGTTGGTATAACAGGCTCTACACCCGCAAGTAACTTAGCTCTATATGCTGCTTTAAAAGTTGTAGAAGCTAAGCCGGTAATCATTACTGCAAATAGCTCTGCCGGTTATGGAGCTAACAGAGAAGAATTTACCTGGTTAGACATGGAAAGTCGTCTCTTTGATAGAGGAATGATAAGTTTTAGAAGCTCATTCGCATCTATTGGCGGAAATGAAGATACTGGAAAAGGGATGCATGACATTGGTAAAGAGAACCTGGGAGCTTCTATTGTAAGAAATAATATAGCTCTCATCAGTGGTAAAACTCTATCTGCTAATATCAATTTAAGAAAAGAAGCTTATAATGAAGCGTTACCTAAGAAAGCTAAATATCGCACCTTTGTAAATATTGGTAGTGGTTTAGCAAATGTGGGTAGTGCAATTAATGCAAAGCTTGTAAGAAGTGGAGTTAATAGAAGATTAGCTGAAAAAGAATTTACTAATCCGGGTATAATGTTTGACTTTGCCAAAAAGGGAATCCCAGTTGTGCATGTTTTCAGGATTATCCCTCTTGCAGAGAAGTATGATTTACCGGTTGCAGTAGGCAACTCAGAGAATCCATTTGAAGTACCTAACCCGGGTGTTGGTAAAATCTTCAGCTCTGAAGTTCAGAACACTTTAGTAATAGCTCTCTGCTTTATTATCTTGTTGATTGCCATTAGTTTAGTTGTTATGTTTGACAGGCATGACAGGAAGTTTGCAAAAAATATTGTCGCTCATGAGGATTAATAAACTACTATGAAACGAATAATTGTACTGATTCTCGCACTCGGAATGATGTTCTCTCTCTTCGCAACAAAGAAGACGATTTATAGAGTAAAGCATTTTTCTGAGAAAGGTACACGAAGATTAGTTGAAAGAGATCAACGAAAAGTATACTACTATCGTTCTGTACGAGGTCAAGACCTTGTAATTGCAAAGCCCTCTGCCGGAGAATATACTCTAAAAACAATCTCAAAGATCCAGGATAATGTCATTGATGTTAGTATGTTTATCAATGATATTGCTACTCCAATTAAATTGGTGCAGGTTGGTTTTAACGATAAATACACATTCTTCAAGGATTACACTTTCAGATTACCCGAAGATGTTAAAGAGCTAAGAATAAGGACATTTAATAGAAATGCCTATTTTAGATTCTTCCAAAAAGCAGTTCTCACGCTTTCTGATGACCCAATGAAAGTTAAACCTTTCACTTCCGAAAAGAAGGTAGAAATTAGTAATGGGAAAACAGGTAGTGAATACTACATGGCAACCGAAGCTAATAACATTACTTTTGCTGTAGATGGGGAGTTTGATGCTTACTTCTTCGTAAGATCAGCTATAGTTGCTGTTCAGAAACCTGCATTTGATATTTATCAGAATGGTGAACTTATTAGAACTGAATCAATTGATTTGAAGAAATCAGGTAAATTCACTAGTGATGGGTATGAGTGCATAAGTATTGGAAGAAGAATTGATTTGATTACCAAAACTGGTGAGAATAGATTCAAGATTGTACCCCAGAATGCAAACCCTATTCTAATAAGAGTTATGAAAATCAGGAAGAGGGATAAGTAATGAAGAAACTACTTATATTGTTGTTAATTTGTTCTATAGCGATACTCTCTGCAATACCTCTTCATATTGTTTATGACTTAGACACGATATTCACTCAAAATGTATGGCACTTATCTGAATATGATTTGGAAAGAGTTGATGAGGGAAGTGACGATGTTGCTTTCGCTGAAAGTGCTGATGATTTAATCCTTAAGTCCAAGGTGAAGTTCAGTACTGACTATGCTTTCTCAAAAAGATTTAAAATAGTTCCTTCTGCGAAGTTGGCCTATAACTATTATCTTTCAAATACTGAGAAATCAAATAGTAGTATTTTACTCGGTTTGGATTTTGATTACAAACCGTTCAAAGTTGACCTGTTCTATGGCTTCTATCCAGGCACCTATTTACGTGATTACCGTGATGACACAAATGTGTTATATAATGGTACAGGTGAATATGAGAAGTTTGAGTATGATAAGAACTTATACAAAGCCGGACTTACCTGGAGAGCTATGAAAAAGCATTGGTTCTCAGGTAAGGTGAAGATGGAAGAATACTTCCATAATGAATATTTCACCGAGTATGATGGAATCGCTTTTTCCTATGAATTAGGCTGGCGTGGTTCGTTCCCCGGTGTATATCTGGATTTCTCTTATGCTTTTAAGAAGTTTGAGACGGAAGATGATATAGCAAGTCTATATGCGCCAGATGCCGATTATGATAAAATTCCTTCTGACTGGTCCTATGAAAGCAATATCTACAATGCTAGGGTTAGATTAAAGAAAATTGATACTTCCAATAAGAATTTTAAATACAGGTTGGTATTAGATCTTGACCTTGAGAATAGATTTTATCAAGGAAGTGATTCTATTCACGCTGGTAGAGAAGATTTAACAATGGAGTTATCCCCGGCTATTGTTTTCTATTTCAACAAAAACTTTGATATTACTCTTGACTATTCTTATCTCAATCGTACTGTTGAATCTCCCGATAGCTCAGTTCCTAAGTATAAAAACTATACTGATAATGCAGTATCCTTAGGTCTAAGTTATAAATTTGATTTATTTGATTAAGGAGAATTCAGGATTATGAAGCAGGAAGCGAAAAGAGAAAAGGTTGTTGAGTTTTTGCAGATGATTGAGAATAAGAGCATAGAATTGCGTAAGTACTCGAGACCTGTTTTGGTTTGGCAAGTTTCCGAAGGAACTGTGCAGTATTCAATATGGGAAGAAGACTTGCTGGATCGCTTTGGATTAGCTAGTGTTGATGGTTGGGATTACGAAGAGGATGCTCTTTTCTGTCCTGATTGGGTCTCAAATACTGGCGATGATTGGGATGATGATATTGACGATGATGACGACTTTTAGTTGTTAAATAGATAAACTTTTTAAGCCGGATTATCCGGCTTTTTTATGGAGTGTAGTTATGTTAGATATTAGAGTAATCGGAGGGGGAAGTTGGGGGCTTGCTTTAGCAAACTTAGTTGCAGATAACGGACATAGCCTCACAGTTTGGGAGTATGAAAAGGAAAGAGCCGACGAACTGATAGCAACTCATACAAACTCAGTATTTTTACCAGGAATAAAACTTAACCAAGCTATATCTTTTACCAATGACCTTAGTGATGCTTTGAAGGGTGAATTTGACATTCTACTCTTTGCAGTGCCATCACAAGTTCTTAGGATTGTTGCAGTACAAGCTTGGGAATACATTCAGAATAAGAAAGATCTAAAAGCTATTGTCAATGTTGCAAAAGGTATTGAGAAGAAGAGTTTGAAACGGATGTCTGAAGTTCTAAGTGATACTTTTTACCCACAGTTCAAATCCTTAATCATGACACTTTCAGGTCCAAGTCATGCCGAAGAAGTTGCTAAGAAGATCTCAACAGCTGTCGTAATTGCCGGGGGGACAAGCTCAAATCAACAACTTGTTCAAGAGACATTTAGTAATAGTTACTTCCGTGTTTATGCCTCAGATGACATCGTTGGAGTCGAACTTGGGGGAGCAGTAAAGAACATTATCTCTATTGCGGCAGGTATTGCTGATGGTCTGGGTCTTGGAGACAATACAATGGGTGCTCTACTCACTCGCGGTATTGCTGAGATAAAACGACTAGGAGTAGCGATGGGAGCTAAACCTGAGACCTTTTTGGGACTTTCAGGGATAGGTGACTTGATTACTACAGCCATGAGCCCTCATAGCAGAAATAGGTTTGTAGGAACTGAGATTGGCAAAGGAAGAACACTTGATGAGATACTATCAGAAATGGTGATGGTAGCTGAGGGTGTTGATTCTACAAAGTCTGTATATCAGTTATGCAAACAATATGAAGTTGAGATGCCAATAACAGAGCAGGTATATAAAATGCTATTTGAAAATAAAGACCCAAAAGAAGCTATCAGGTCACTCATGACAAGGACTTTGAAACAAGAGGATTAACTCCCACTTCAGGGCTCAATATATTTACTGGGAATAATCTATTTCAGAGGTATACCCATTCCACGAAGATCGATAAGTTCTTTCTTACATGAACTACAATCAGCAGGTGAAAAACCCATCAGTTTTTGATATGACTTTGCTAACAACTTCTTGAAGTCACTTTTCATTGGGTAGTAGTCAAACACTTTGGAATTTTGATGACTAATAGCAATACCTACAGGTTTTCCATCTCTAACAAGTGGAAGGAGGATCTTCTTATCTGAAGTTTGATTCACAATAACTTTGACTTCTTCTTTCATTCCAGTGGGTGTCTTCATGTTAGAGTGCATTACGGACTCAAACTCAGACAATAAGATTTTCTTTGCTTTTGCTTGATCATCGGACCCGGTGATAAAGGATGGGGGTGCTCACTGAGCAAACAGATTGATGCCAATAACAGCAACAACCAAAAGTAACATTATTTTCTTCATATATTCTCCTGATATTTTCGGATGTGACGAAGAACTAATATCTTCTTTACTATTCTTTTTGCAATTACCTTAAGCTCGAATAAATGCGCAACAAATTTGATTACCCATTTTAACTTAGCATTGAGAGTCCAAGACAATTTAGGGAACTTATAGTTCTCATTCTTACCCCAATCTATAAACATTAAGATCTTATCGAGGTATACCAACTTACTTTTTGGAAATCTTTTCCAATACCTTGGATTACCGGGGCCTAGATGTGCTAGGAATGCATCAGGGTCTTTGTCAAACCAACCTGCGGTTAGGGGAGGAACTTCTTCCGAAAATGTTAGAAGTGAATTCAGTATCGATTCATCTAATTGAGAATATGCTGTTAGTTTATAGTTGTAAGCAACACCGGTATTGTAGTTAGGCAGGATTTGCATCATTTGTTCATGCCATTTCTTAATGAACCAGAGATAATCTGTATGAACAGCCAGGTTTCCACCTGCAACAGTGTTTCTCCGAGATGGCTTTTCTAATTCACCTACATGTCGTTGCCATTCATCTAAAATCTTCTTAGGTATGTATCCATATTCATCTCCCTCTTCATAATACTTTGAAAATACCCAACCATCCTCCTTGCGAGATTTGAATCTAGCTGATAGGGAAGGGGTATCTTGTTTAAGGAGATGTGTTATATCACCGGTTACTATGCAATCGCCATCAAATAAACTTATCAATTTAATGTCTTTATTAGTCACAGTCAAAATAGCTTCGGCTTTACGAGTCGTGGGGTTGCGTTTGTTGGATAGATCAGCATCAAACACTACAACATCATCAAATTGTGTGAATAGTTGTTTCTCTTCCTCTGTCAAATCAACACAGAGGACATGAATTTGAGCTTGAACCTTATAGTATCGTAACGATAATATTAAGATAAAAGTAGGTATTATATAACCCCTGTCCGTAATTGTAACTACAACTGCGGGATAATTCATTAAGTATAACCCCCTTAAGGGTGGTCAGATATTATCAATAGGGTAGATGTTGGCAATAAAAAATATTGGGAATACACAAGAATGAGCCTTATTCGATACCCATAGTGTCTATAACAGGTAATTCAGGAAAGAACTCTCGGATATCATCTAAAAGCTTCTGACTATCTAGATGGTTACCTTGAAGTGAGTTACTGTTCACAGCTAATACATTGATTTTGAACCTGTGTAATGTCTCAAGTTGAACTTCTTCGGAAAGTAGCTCAAGGTACACTTCATTTATTTGAAGATTAAACGGATGCTTAACAATCACAGAACCACCAAATTCGGTAAGATATCCTCCAATTTTACTCCAACTTTTGCTGGTAATGGCACCGGGAAGATAAATGCTTCTTATTTTCGAAGCCTTACATAGTTGCAGGAATTTACTCTCATTACCTAGGAGGGATTTCAGCTCTGTACTAAACCATTTATCTGACTTTAATGGGATGTAATCCGGTTCATCAATAATCTCATCAGATACATGGATAGAATTGAGGATATCAATTCGTTTAAGCTCTCTAATAATTGATTTGTTATCGCCATAATTAGCACCAGCCACAACCACAATTGAATCTATTTTACTGTTTAAGACAATCGCTTTTCGATCTAATGATCCATCAATCAGGATTGTCGATGCTCCATGGAATTGGAGTTTTTCAATAATCTTTTGCTGGTCTAACACTGTTGCCGGTCCAACAATTTCTACATCTACATCTGTTAAAGCTTGTACAATCCATAACTTCTTGCCTGATGCTGTAAGCTCTGTCTTCTCCAAAATAGTAAATAGATGAGAGTTTTTGCCAATCTCAGAAGCAAAGGTTGAAAAGATTGTGCCTTTATTGACTTTAACTTTAGGTTTAGTTGTGCCGTAGACTACATCCTGCTCCTCACCATCTCTGCCAGTTGTTGTTATTCCATAATTATAGTTTGGGAAGTTCAACATCAGCCAGTTAAGAAGGGAGGTTTTACCTGCATTTTTAGAGAGTCCGGTTATTGCAATAACGGTCTTTTCATTAGAGAATAGGCTGGACTTAATCTTTTCTTGTATTGTCATAGAATGCTCATAATGGGTAGTCAGCCCCCTTGCGGAGGCGACAATTTCTATTTCTTTAGATTAGCTTTAAATGCTTGAATCTGCTTCTGTCTTGAGTTACGCTTAGAATCTTCTGGGCCAATCGATAGCTTATTTCCATACAGGAGGTTCATAACGCCATCATCAGAGCGTCTTTCCTCTTCAACTATTCCGTTATAGTCATCTCTGTTCTGAGCGTCATAATTCGGCTCAGTGTAGGTTGTGATAAAGCCTTCATAATTTCTGAGAATTACTCTGCCGGGCA
>JAVCCX010000063.1 GCA_030765245.1 Candidatus Zophobacter franzmannii
CAATTGAATCGTCATTAGTAATTCTAATTGCTCCTGTTTTCTTATCACGAGGACGCCCGTTATGAGTCATCAAAATTAATTTCCCACCCCTGAGAACAATATTAAAAAGTGTTGGGATAGTTGCATCAATACGCTCTGTATCTTTGATTACACCATCTTTAACAACATTGTGGTCGACTCGAACTAAAACAATCTTATCTTTCAAGTCAGCATCTTGAATCTTTGGTAATAATGTATAATCCATGAATCCTCCTCATCTAAAGTCTTATTGCAGTTTATTTATTGTTTGCTACTTCAATAGCTAATTCACACCCTAATCTCACATTGTTTTTTATCAATTCAACATTGGACTTGAGCGATTTCCCCTTCGTCATATCAACCAACCTTGAAAGCAAAAATGATGTTAAATCCTTACCATTTACCTTCTGAGCATTCGCTTCACTGATAGCATGTTCAATCTTCTCTTCCATTATATGCCCGGGTATCTCATGCTCTACAGGGATAGGGTTAGAAATCAATATCCCATTCCATAAGTTTAACTCTTGCTGAACCTTATATAGGTCTGCAATCTCCGAACAGCTGTTAACCCTTCTTACTCTGAACGGACTACTGCTTGAATAAAATGCAGGGAAATAATCTGTCTTATAGCCGAGTACAGGAACTGAAAGAGTTTCAAGTGATTCAAGAGTCTTACCTAAATCAAGGATTGCTTTTGCACCAGCTGAAACAACTATCACGGGATACTTAGAAAAAGCCATGATATCAGATGAGATATCCATCGTCTTCTCTGCATTACGATGTACACCACCAATACCACCTGTTGCAAAGACCTTGATACCCGCTTTCCAGGCTATAAACATGGTGGCCGCGACAGTTGTCCCACCTGTTAGTTTACCATTTATAGCATAGATTATATCCTTCTGAGAAATCTTCTCAGGGTTCTTAGATTGGGTAAGTTTGTCAAAATCATGTTCAGTCATTCCCACTTTTATGACACCATCTAATAAACAGATAGTAGCAGGGATAACATTGCTGTGTCTAACTATTGCTTCAAGGACTTTGGCAGTTTCCAAATTCTCGGGATAAGGCATCCCGTGGGTAATAACGGTTGATTCTAAGGCTAAAATCGGTAACCCGTGTTTTATGCCATATTCAACTTCGGGTGAGAACACAATATGCTTCATTTTCCCTCCTTAACTATTTTAACTTCAGCTTGAATAACCCCATCTTTAATTCCACCCAACTTTCGCATCGCTGCATAGGATAGATCGAGATCTCGTCCATCAATATATGGTCCTCTGTCGTTGACTCTGACAGTGATTGACCGATTGTTTTTAAGATTCTTTACTTTAAGAATTGTATTGAATGGTAAGGTTTTGTGAGCGCAAGAGACTTCGTACATATTGTAGGTCTCTCCATTAGCAGTCAGACGACCATTAAACTTCTTCCCATAATAACTACAGGTCCAGATATCCCCTTTTGGGACGTTCTTTACCTTCTGAATACTTCTTTTCTTTGTATCCTGATATGGATTATAACCACTTTGTGGTAACTGATAACATCCTGTGAATAAAACCATAATAAAGAGAAGCAGAAGTAATTTAGATTTCATAGTACTAGATATCCTTATATCATTTGATGCTTTCCACCCAACATTTCAGCTGAAAGTGGGAATTTATCTCTTAAGATTGTGATAATATTATCTGATAACTCACGGATTTCCCACTGAGCGTGAAGGTCAGAACGAAGTCTTGCAAAATGATAGAATTCACGCATATTGAACGAGATTACAACTCGAAGTTTATGTCCGTTTGTAAGAATATAGTTCCCAAGAGATGGGTGTACAGCACGAAGCTTAAGATACAGTCCCTTAATTCTCTTTTCAAAATCTACTAACTCACCTTTGTCTATCAAATCTTCAAGAAGAGGTGGTATAACCATACCTAAATCAGGTTCATAGTCTGAACGAATAATTGTACTCATTCTGTGCCGTTTCAACTGTGCAAAACAAGAAGCAGACATCTTTGCTTCAAAGCATGCATTTGCATTTTCAAATCCACGAGGAACTGAATGATAGCTCTTAGTCCCAGCAAAAAACTTGCAGAACCATTCTCGTTTCTCATCAGTAGACATTGCGGTAACATCCTGATAAATCTCTTTCCAGCTTGTGTCTGAGGCTTCATATAGAATTGAGGTCAAAATCTTCTCATCTCCATGTTCATCACAAAAAAGGAGTTCAATGTCCTTTGAATTAGCAGGTTTGTCTAACTTATAATCAAGAGATTTCTTTTCAAAATCGTCTGCTTTTGTATATTTGATGATTGAAGGAGCAATATGCTGAACCTGGGTAAGAATACTCTCTCTGATCTCTTTTGCTTCAATTAAACCGGTTTTATCAAGTCTCCTCAATAACCTTTCTAAATTGCGAGCATTAATGGTCATGCCCATCTGAGTCTCTGTTGCCAAGGAAAGGAAGTAACGAGCATCCTCTTTAGCCCTAGCTTGAAGATCACTCTTACTACCACCAAAGTCATCAAGCTTTAGCTTTTGCTTTGCCTGTTTGTAGAGCTTCTCATAATAAGTATTCTGAAGCTCAATAATATCTTTAAACTCCGATTCAAGGTCTGTGCCTACAATCTCGGTCGGAAGAACATAGTCACCCTTCAGAGTAACATATCGCTGTGACTTTTCAGTAAAGGACGCCAAGCGACTTCTCTGGATAAATTCAGTAACATAGCGTGAGATTCCAACAAGGTCAAAGTTAAAGACAGCGTGCTCAGCAATCGAGCTATGCCCCATTTCAAAGAGGATCATCTTATTGGATTCTCTAGCCTTATCTACCTCCTCTAAAGCTTCTACGAAGAGATGTTACATCTTTCTTGCTACGACTAATTCTTGCATATGCCGCTGAAATAACCTCTGGAGTTGCAGTTGATTGATTTGGAATAGTGTCAATCAAGGTCTTGTCAATATTGAATCCGGCTAAAACTATTTTCATTTATTAAATCTCGCTCTTATTTCTTAATGATTGCTAAGCCACTACTTGCACCAATTCTATTCGCTCCGGCTTTAAGCATCTCTAATGCTGTTTCTCTTGTCCTTACTCCACCTGATGCTTTAACTCCAAGCTTAGGACCTACGACCTTACGCATAAGTGCTATATCTTCAGCTGTTGCTCCACCAGAGCTGAAGCCTGTAGAGGTTTTCACAAAGTCTGCATTAGCTTTTTTGGCTAACAAACAAGCAATTATCTTCTCATCATCAGTCAATAAACAGGTTTCTATGATTACCTTTAAAAGAACATTGTCAGCGTGACAAACATCGCTTACGGCTTTGATATCTTCTAAAACGTTGGTATACTCTTCTGATTTAATCCAACCGACATTGATTACCATATCAATCTCATTAGCCCCATCCTTTATGGCTTTCCAAGCCTCTTGAGCTTTAATCTCAGAAGAGGATTGACCAAGAGGAAAACCAACAACACAACAGAGAGGGACAGTTGGAAGATGTGTCTTTGCAAGCGTTGCATTTACAGGATTGACACAAACAGATCTAAACTGATGCTCTTCTGCTTCTTCACAAACTTTGATAATAGCTGCGTTGGGAGCATCCGCTTTTAAGATTGTATGGTCAATGTATTGGGCTAAATTTTCAAAGTCAGTAGCCAACTGGTCCGGTGTTTCATTCCTATCTACTAATACATCTAATGAAAACTCATGAGCTCCACCTGAAGGTGATGGTTCCCGAAACTGTGGTCTGAATAATTCTAAGGCAATAATCTTAATCGTATCCATAATCTATCCTTTATTTATGTAATTCTGATAGGCTAATTGCCCACAGGCAGCTCCGATATCATCACCACGACTTTGTCGCATTGTAACTGCTTTATTAACTCTCATGATGGCTGTTCTGAACTCATCCACCTCTTCTTGAGTTGGACTTTGATAATCTAATCCTTCGACACGATTCCACGGAATTAGATTTATCTTGCATGATAGGTCTCCGGTAAATTTAATCAGAGCTTTCAAATCCTCTTTACCCATATTGAAGTCTTTTATCAACACATATTCAAAAGTCACTTTGTACTTGTTATAAGCAAGATAATGGCTAATCGCTGACTTCAGTTGCTGGAGTGAATACAGCTTGTTCACAGGCATGAGTTCACATCTTTTATCTTCTATCGCAGCATTAAGAGATATTGCAAGCTTTGCTTTAACTCCTGAGTCAGCAAACTGCCTAATCATTGGCGCTATGCCTGAAGTTGAAACTGTAGTTCTTCGAGGACTGAAGCATAAGCCATCAGTATCAGCCAGAATCTGAAGCGTTTTAACTAAATTATCATAGTTATCGAATGGCTCACCCATTCCCATAAATACGATGTTTGTTAGCACTTCAGGTTTCAATAACTTCATAGCAAGTACGATCTGCCCTATCATCTCAGCAGTAGTTAGATTCCGTGTAAGTCCCAATTTACCTGTAGCACAGAATGTGCAATTTCGTGAGCATCCAACTTGTGATGATAGACAAAGTGTTGTTTTCCTATCGGTAGGCATTAACACCATCTCTATCTTCTCTCCATCTACAAGTTCTAGAAGATATTTAATCGACTTATCACTTGATTCTACTTGATTAATAATATGAGGTAACGAAAAATCATAGGTCTCAGCTAATTTAGTTCTAAACGATTTCGGGAGATTAGACATATCATCGAGATTATTCTCATGCTTCTGGAATAACCAATCGAACAACTGATCAATTCGATACTTCTTAACATCTCCTGTTAAAAGAAGTTCAGCAATCTCTGTAGTTGTATATCCGTATATATTATCTTTGATCTCTGCCATAATTCTTTGATATCTTTTTGAGCCCTTCGTACTCTTTCAGGCTGATTGACTCAATTAATTCTTCATTATTCGTTAATGAGATAGTCTTATTGTAATAATCACACCTGAAGACATACATTTTCTGATTGTTATGGATAACTCCCTGACCCACATCCGGGAACTCCTTCGCTTGTTCAAGATAGTAATCCTCTTCAAAGTGAAGACAACAGAGCAATCTACCACAAGGTCCTGAAATCTTAGAAAGATTTCCGCTTAAGTTTTGGTCTTTAGCCATTTTGATTGTAACCTGGTTGAATCGTTTCATAAATGTTGAACAGCAATATGCTTTTCCACACATACCAAAGCCACCAATCCGTTTAGCTTCTTCTCTTCCGGTAGTCTGATGTAATTCAATCCTGGTTTTAAACACATTTGCAAGTTCCCTTACAAACATCCTGAAATCTATCCTTGCTGGTGCTGTAAAAAAGAAGGTTAACTTGTTTCCATCAAACTGATAGACAGTCCCAATAAGCTTCATTTCAAACTCATACTTAGGGAGAGTTAACATAAAGGTCTCTGCACCTTTCTCCTCTTTTAGGATGATATTTTCAAGCTTCTCTAAATCTTCTTCATTGGCTATTCGGATTAGTTTGGGGTCTGTTTGGCTATCAAATATAGCATCTAAATCTTCACCAGAAAGGCTGGTGGTGATGACCTTCGCAATATCATAGCCTCTGTCTACGGAGACTATCACCCAATCATCGGGTTTTACACTTAAATCTTCTTTAGGCAAGTAATAACCTAAACGACTATTCCGATATTCAACCTCTATATATTCTCTCATTCAGTTTTTCCTTTTACTATGTTATTTATATATAGTTCTCGCTCTGTTTCAGAGAAGAACAGTTTTCTTCTTTTTTTGACAGTATCTGCTGTTTCACAGAATTTCTCTATCTCATAATCAACAATATTTGTTGCTTCTCCCCAGCTAAAGGATGGGATAAAGCCATCAATAAGCTCTTTCCCATAGAGATTGCAGCCAACTCCAATAACAGTACCTGTGTTAATACTGCAATTTATTCCGATTTTTGTGTGATCACCAATTATACAACCCATGAACTGAGTTTTAGAGTCTATCTTCTCTTTTTGGGTATAATTGTAAACCTTAACACACTTATATGTATTTTTTAAATCACTATTACTTGTACCGGCTCCTAGATTAACCCATTCACCGATAAATGCATGACCTAAGAATCCATCATGCTGCTTATTTGAATAAGCTTGAATAATGGTATCTTCTACTTCACCACCAATTTTACACACAGGTCCAATGCTTGTGCCTTCATATATCTTAGCACCAATTTTAATCGTGCTATTTTTACCAATGTAGGCTGGACCTACGATTACTGAATTAGGCATAATTACTGCACATTCATCTATTACAATAGGTCCATCAGTTGCATCGATAACTGCATTAACACCTAAGACTACATCTTCCCCAATCCAGACATCATAAGGATTAAGAACGATTACACCGGGTTCTGTCTCAAAATGGTTCTCTTTATCATAAAAAAACTCTCTGAAATCGAGTTCTATCATCTCTTTATTAGCTTCAATCAGCTCCCAAGGGAACTTCCAAAAGTCTGCTTCTTCTAACTCTGTGAACTTGATCCCTTTTGTAAGAGTCGCAATCTCTTCACTAAAAATATCACCGTTAGAAACCTTCAGTTTAAACCCACAGATAGACTTATTAGTTACATGACCGGTACCTGCTTTGAGCTCCTTCAGGACCTCTACTAGGTGATCATTAATTCTTATCCTTGAATTGACAAAAAGATATTCTCCAGCTTCAAGTTCATTAATCTGCAAGTCGGGATGCCTTTCTCTAAATAGGTCAGTAAGAGCCTTTTGAGTTACAAGTTTAGTGTCCACCATTTCAAAAAAAGCTTTAATTCTTTGACCTAGTTTCAAAATGCCAACGCGCAAATCAGAAGTGGGTCTAGTTAAAGTTAAGGGATAGAAGTCACTTATCTTATCATCATCAAATACTACTAATCTCATATAACCCTCTTAGGTGGTTTAGTCTTTTGTGGTTTCTTTCCATACCATGTAAACAGGTTCATCTGTCCCATAGGTACAGTTATTAAGTATAAAGCAGGCATCATAAACGCCCAGATTGGGTAAAACCAAACTCTATTTGGTTGAACATCTAAATATCTGAAACTTACTTTGAAGAGAATTATCTCTAAAACTCCCCTTAGTAGTGAAAAAATAACTGCCCACTCCCATTGTAAGAACACTAAGGCAATCACACATGAGTAATAGATAAGAACAAGGAATATTGACCAAAAATAGATGGGTCTGAGCTTCATCTGCCATTTTACATTCCAAGCCCATCGGCTTCTTTGATTTATCAGCTCTTTCCAACCAACAATTCTGTTAGTATATACAAAGCTCTCTTTCTCAAAATTGAATATTGTTTTTAACCCTTTCTTACGCATAATCTGGAGTAGATTAACATCATCACCTGAAATAAGGTGTCTAATGGAGTCAAAACCACCAACAGAGTCAAAGGCTTTTCTTGTGTAAGCAAGGTTCTGTCCTATACATGTAAGACCATGTCCCCAAGCATAAGAACCTAAAACAGCCGCGTATAAGGCAGCAAAGTCAAAGAATTCAAACTTATGTAGAATTGAAGCTTTCGCCCAATTCTTAATCTCAATCCTTGAGTAACCTGCAACAAGTGCAATTGAGTCATCATAGAATGCATGCA
>JAVCCX010000445.1 GCA_030765245.1 Candidatus Zophobacter franzmannii
CCTGGCCTTTACGCATATCGATAACCATAGGTCCAAAGAACCTCTTCGCAGGATCTGAAATACCTGCTTCATGGTTGTCAGGGAAGACTTTCACATCGAGTCCGACCATTGCTCCAATCTCTCTTGCATAGTTACCGGCAGCATTTATAACCTGTTCACATGCATAAGTATCTTTCTCTGTTTTTACAGATGTGACTTTATTCCCATTCATCTCAATATCGATAACTTTCTCGTTAAAACGGAATTCAACACCTGCTCTAAGAGCACGGAAATAGTAAGCTGACATAGAGAGAAGTGGGGAACAGCTGCCATCTTCGGGTGAATATGTAGAACCTTTCAGCCCTTCCATCTCAACACCCGGAACGAGGTCATTATATTCTTCAGCCGATATCCATTTGATGTTGAGACCAAACTGATGCTGAATCTTCATTAAATCTTTAAACTTCTTCTCAAGTTCCTCTGAATATGCAGGATATGAGTAGCCATTTGATAACCAACCTATATCATCTCCATACTTCTCTTTCCAGGTTGAGAAAATCTCAATACTGCGGAGACAGGTCTGGATTTTACCAAAGTCAGAATGGGTAGCTCTAACACCACCAATAGCTTTTTTGTTATTGTCCTGTCCCGGGCCTGCAAGGGAGTCAATACAGAGTACGCTAAGCTTGCGTTCAGCTATCTCAACAGCAGCCGGGAGTCCAACCGATCCTGCACCAATAACAATTACATCATACTTCTTCATAACTTACTCCTTACCATCTGCGAAGAATTCAAGTGGAACTTCGATAAATACAGGTCTTTTGGTATTCGGCACAACACTTTCAACCGGAACACCTTCTTGTCTTAGTACCTGCTTAACCATTGTATCGCAAGTCTTTGCTCCACAAGGTCCCATCCCGGCACGAGTGATTGCTTTTATCTGATTCAGGTCTGTAATACCTTGTTTTATGAGGGTTCTAACTTCTCCGACTGTTACGCGCTCACAGAGACATATCATTGCCTCATCCGGTTGACGGGGGTCAATTATTGGCTTTGTAATTGGAGCTGATACTGCGTCATCCTGAATCTTGAAGGATGCTACTTTACGCACATTAGCACTGCTTACAGAAGCTCTAACAAGTTGGGTTCTATTAGCTTTATTTGTCAATACCTGAGTTACTGTCCCTTCTTCGAGGAATACGCCATCGATATCCATTAGCTGAAGCTTATCACCTTCTTTCACAGGGTAGTTTCCTACTTCATAAGGCATCGTTACTATTGGATTATCCTGATTCTTTCTGTAATCAACAAGCGTGATTGCTAAGCCGGGGCAGATAAGAACGCATTTTCCGCAACCAATACAGCTACCATCATAGATAGGAACGCCCATCAAACCACCATCTTCAGTGTGGATTGAGTTCGTAGGGCAAACTGTTGTGCATGGATTACATGGAATCTCTTGAAGGCAATGGATAATCGGGAAGACACCTTCGTTCTTCTCAAAGTTGGTGTAGGGTTTCATCGCACCCGGATGAGACTTTAAAACTTTTGCTTTCTCTACCCAATCAGTTGGGATTTCGCCTATCTCAGCACCCATTGCTTTGCATATCTCAATACCGGCAATCTTACCATTAAACATTGCAGAGGACGCTTCTGCAATCTCGTGCGCATCTCCTGCAGCGAACACATTGATACCAGCAATCTCAGCTTCTCTTGTAAACTCATCGAGTCTATCGAGTCCAACTGCTATCAGGATAGTATCACATTCAAAGGTCTGTTCAGTGCCCTTAACCGGTTCAAATTTAGCGTCAATCTCAGTAATTGTGATAGAACTAACTTCCTCTTCACCATTAGCAGAGAGGATTGAGTGAGAAGTGTAAATTGGCACACCGAGTCTTCTAAGTTTGTCATCATGTACTTTTTAGCCACCACATTTTGGCATTGCTTCTACAAGCCCAACAACTTCTATCCCAGCTTGGAGTGCATGATATCCTGCGATGAGACCTACATTACCACCACCGATAATGAAGAGTCTTTCTGTTGGCTTTACAAGGTCACGGTTTACAAGGGTCTGGAAGGCACCGGCACCGTAGATACCGGTAAGCGTGTTGCCATTGAAGCGAAGGTATTTCTCCCTTGCTCCGGCAGCGTTAAGGATAAGCTTTGGTTCAACTATCTTGTAAACTCCATCTTTCAGGATTCCAACTTTCTTATCACTGAACACATAAATTGCTGTACTATTAAGCCAAACATCGACAGCGTCTAGTTCACCAACTTCTTTTGCTAACAGTTTACCAATATCATTACCTCTGGTTCCTGCATGAGAATCCTCAACAGAACCGAAGAATTTATGTGTTTGAAGTACAAGCTTGCCACCAAGCTCATTCTTATCATCAATTATCAAAGTCTTTATATTTCTCTTACCCAGTTCAATTGCAGCTGAAAGACCGGCAGGTCCTCCACCGATAATAAGCACTTCAGCAGTTAGCTGTTCAACAGGTGAGAGGTTTGGTCTTTCTTCAGATATTGGCATTTCAGGAAGCCCTTCAGCAGGCTTAACAATCATGTTTTCCTGAACTACAGTCATACAGGATTTTACCGGGATACCATTGGCAATGACAGTACATTTGGCACACTGACCATTAGCGCAAAAGATTCCCTGAGCAGTGCCATCCTTATGATGGTGGCCGAATGTCTTGATCCCGTTAGCCATCAGTGCAGATGAGATAACTTCGCCAACTTTCGCAGTGAGACTCTCATTGTTCCAGTAGAATTTCACATCTTCTTTGACCGGCACATCAAGTACTGGGTGCTCATGGATGCGTTGTTGTTCCATAGTCTTACTCCCTGGAGATTATTTTTTCTCTAATCATTCGGCTACCCCTCTATGTCAAGAAAAAAGGGGATACTTTTTTGGTATATATAGAATATCTGTATAGATTAAGTTTTGTACAACGATTTTGTAAGTCGTTTTTTCAATTGGGAAATGCAGAATCACGGACAAACATGGACGAACACAGACCAACAAGAGAGTAAGACCTGTAAACCCAGATTTCAGTTTGTGCTATGCTAAATCTGAAATTGCCTTTTCCCAAA
>JAVCCX010000083.1 GCA_030765245.1 Candidatus Zophobacter franzmannii
CAGCATTTGCAATTAACTCTTCCATGTTGTCATCATATACAATTATATCTATTTGCTCCCCATGGAGCTCTTTTCTTACCTGGTCTATTCTGTTCCCTCTTTCACCCAAACATGCACCATAAGAGTCAATTTTGGGGTTATGAGATGCAACAACTATCTTAGAGCGGATTCCCGGCTCTCTAACTATCTTCAATATTTCAACTTCATTGTTGAATATTTCAGGAACTTCCTGAGCAAATAACTTGTTAACAAATTCTGGAGTCGTACGAGATAAAGTAACCTGGATACCGCTTCTACGCTGAACAATGTCAGTTACATAAGCCTTAATCATATCGCCTACTTTATAATACTCATCCTCAATCTGCTGGTCCATAGGTAGGAGTGCTTCGGTATAACCAATATTTACATAAATACCGTTATAATCAACGCGTTTCACAACACCGGTAACTATAGTACCCTCTTGCTCTTTATAATCTGCACGAATTCTATCATCTTCTAATTCACGGATACTTTCAAGTATACCCTTCCTGGCAATTTTAATTATCTTTGGTTCAAGATCACCAATAGGGACAACTGTCTCGTATCTATCATCGAGTTCAACATGACTACCATATCTTTCACGAGCATCAAAAAGAGACATTTCCCCTAAACCACGATCTGTTACTACTACAACTTTCTTAAATTTTACATAGAAATCACCGTTATCGAAATCTGCTACTACTTCAAGCTCATTCTCAGGTTCCATTTTTTTAGATAAAGCGCCATGGATACTATCTGCAATAATGCCTTGTAGTACCTTCGTATCAAGCTGTTTAATATTAGCAAGATTGGAAAGTATTGTTGCAATATTAGTACTCATTTTCCACTCCCTTTCGTTTTAAAATCAAAATAGGTGCGAGCCTTGTGAATAGACTCAAAGGTGATCAATGTCTGCCCTTCTTCACCATCTATTTTTATCATTTTCGGTGTAACTTCACTCAAAATACCTATAACTGTTTTGCGATCTTCTGCCGTGTCATATTCCACTTTAATCAGTACATTAATTGCACTGGCATAGTGCTTCTTAAACTTAAGCTCTCTTTCGACACCGGGAGATGATACTTCAAGCATAAATGGGCTGCTAATCAACTCTGACTCTTCGAGTGAGAGCTCAACAGCTTTACTAACATTAGTGCAATCATCTACGGTCACACCACCTATTCTATTAATAGATATAAGCAAAACTATGCCCTTAGATGTCATTTTCTCCTCTACATCGTAGAGAGAGACACCTTGGTCCAAACTAGCCTTCTTTGCATATTCTTCAACAGTTTGAAGATAATCTTTTCTCATACACCCATCTCTTTATAAAGTTTAAACCACTGCGGAACAGTGGTTTAAACAAGCTTTTTTATATATAAAACATGCTGACTTTCTGCTCCAGCCAGCAATACCATTCTTAACTATATCCAAAGAAAATCTTACTGTATTTCTGTCAAGTTATTATCTACCTCTAACAGACTACAGCAATTATATTTTTATATCGCTGATATTCCGATACTTAGATATATCTATGCTTAAATATTTACCTAACTCTTAACCTGAATTTTTAATAAGAAATGGGCAGATAACTTCTGCCCACAATCTTATCTATTAAACTATTGTCTCAGGTTGTTGACCTAGTCAACTGCCTGTATTTTTAGTTTGTTTTTTAAAAAACAAATCGGAGTTAGCTTTATTCAAACTCGAACGAAAGTGTGTTATAGCCCTCTGATGTGAAGAGCTTTGGATAAAACTACTTCGAAATCAAGGATTTACTCATCAAGTTAACTATATTTCGCTAAGTTTCAATGTCTAGATTCATCTGAGCTTGCTAACAATCTGAATTTATACTTTAAACATACTCCACATTATGTGCAGACTGCATCTCTACAATCTTTGCCATATAAGCTTCACGCTGCTTTTCGCTTAAAAGGTCAGCTTTTGCCTTATCCTTCACATCTTCAAAAGTAGCTTCACCGGCTACTGTTTTAGCATTAAGACGGATGATATGGAAACCAAACTGAGTTTGAACAGGTTCACTGATATCGCCTTCATTCATAGTGAATGATGCATTATCATATTCTGGAACCATCTGACCCTTAGGGTAGCTACCAAGTTTTCCACCAGTATCCTTTGATGGGCATGAAGAGTGCTCTTTAGCAGCTTCTTCAAAAGTAACTTCTTTACTAATAATCTTAGTTCTGATCTCTTTAGCAAGCTCTACATTATCAACAAGAATGTGATTTGTATCAGCAGATGCCGGAGCTGCGAAGTTTGTAGGGTTAGCATCAAAGAAAGATTTTACATCTTCATCTGTTACAGTAACTGAACTGAGAAGACTAGATACATTGATCTGAGTAAGAACCATCTCTTTCATCTTGTCCATCTCTGCTTTATAAGCATCAGTTTCATCAAGTTTGTTAGTAATTGCATCTGCACAGAACAGACTCTGATTTACTAACTCGCTAAGAATCTGAGTTTGACCTTCTTCAGTCTGGAATTGAGCAGAACGCTGAGGTCCTAATCTTTCCATAAATACATTAACATCGGCTTGGGTAATAGGGTTGCCATTAACTTTGGCTAATACTTTATTTTCCATTTTTATATTCTCCTCAATGATTTTCAGCAAAGAAATTTAACTCTCCTCATTTGTCAAACCTTATACTGTATTTCTTATACAATGTATTGGTATTTATTGGGGTAGGAAACTTTGTAGTTGCTCGCCTTCGGCTTGCGAGCTATGCGTACGCAGGCTTCCAGCTCGCATAAAAGAGTGCGGACAGGGATGTCCGCGTACCCAACCAATCCTGTATCACTACGCCTCATTCCTCAGTTCTCGATAAGCTGTTATACCCATCTCAGCCATAATGACATCGTAGAAATCTTGATTTGCTCATATTGTTTACGAACCTGCAAGCAATGGACTTGCACCGTAAGGAGCTACTGAATGTATTCTGGGAAATGATGCTTTAGCTTC
>JAVCCX010000256.1 GCA_030765245.1 Candidatus Zophobacter franzmannii
AAAGAAGAATTACAGTAGGCGTTGCCTTTAACTTTTAGAATAAAATAATCCAAGGAGGATAGAGAAGAATGAAAAGGAACCTTGTCTTGACCTTATTAATGGTTATCCTGATGAGTATAACCTTCACAAGTTTTGCCTTTGCTCAAGCGGATGAAGCTGTAACGGCTGATCCTGCTATGACTCAAGCGATTGATGAAGCTGATGCACCTGCTACGGCAGAAACAGATGAAGTCGCCACCAGCGGTGGTGGATTACAAGAATTTGCTAAGAAAGTATTAGGCTCAGGTTTTGTGGATGTCTTTGTTAAAGGTGGATTCACAATGTGGCCTTTGCTTGCCCTTACAATCTGGGGTTTAGCTTATATTATCTGGAAGATGATTGCGATCAGTTATGCCAAAGTGAATGTTTCTGAATTTTTGGATACTGTTCTTCCTCTTATTGAAAAAGGACAGATGAAAGATGCTGTAGAGTTTGCTAAAAAAACTCGAGGTCCGGTTGCCGCCGTTATTTTTGCGGGATTACAGAAAGCGGACCGTGGTGTTGATTCTGTTGAAAAAGCAATTGAGAATGCTGGTGTTATCGAAATGTCATACCTTGAAAAAGGTTTCATTGAGTTATCAACAACTATTACACTTGCCCCAATGTTTGGTTTCTTTGGTACTCTTGTTGGTATGATTGCCGCATTTGATGCTATTGAAAAAGCTGGAGAAGTTGAACCAACTATTGTTGCCGGTGGTATCAAAGTTGCTCTTATCACATCAGCGGCTGGTTTGGCTATCTCAATTCCGGTACAGTTCTTCTATAATATCTTCACCGGTATGGTGGATAATCTTGTTATAGATATGCAACGCGCAACAGAAAAGGTAGTTGAAAAGCTTTTAGAAAAGAAGGGGGAATAAATGGGTTTTAACCGGAAAAGGAAGGCAGAAGTTGAGATTCCAACAGCTTCAATGTCAGATATATCTTTCCTTTTACTGGTATTCTTCCTTTCAACCACTACCTTTGATATAAAGAAAGGACTTGGTATTGTTCTTCCGGCAGCATCTAAAGAGGACACTCAGAAGGTGAAGCTTAAGCAGGATAACTTAACCAAGATCTTAGTAAGAGCCGATGGAGTTGTTTTAATGAACGAAGAAGAGGTTTCATATGAACAGCTTGAAGATAGAATACAAAAATTAGTGAGAGAGAATCCGGATATGGTTATATCTTTGAAGACCGACAGGGACGCAAAATATAATAATATGGTGATTGCACTTGACCGTATCCAGAGTGCTGGTGCGGAAAAAATCTCTCTCTCTACAAATTAACGGGAGGAATAATGGCAAAGTTAATTAGAGGTAAAAGACCTAAAGCTTCGATACCTACAGCTTCCATGTCAGATATTTCGTTCCTTCTGTTACTGTTCTTTATGGTTTCAACTGTATTTGTAAAAGAAAAGGGACTTAATGTTATACTCCCTAAAGCTAACGCTATTGAAAAGATTCCTCGTAACCATTCAGTTACAATCTATGTTGATAGCAGAGAGAATATCTCAATTGACGATCTTATCATTCCATTGGAAAATGTGGAATATATGATGGCTAATAAACTAGCTTTAGACTATAACTCACTTTTCTGTTTCCGTACAGATAAATCTACTCGATATGGCGTTATGTCCGATGTGCTTAAACAGCTACAACAGGCAAATGCTCTAAGAGTTTATTTTGAAGCCAGGCTTAAAAGGTAGGTGAGTAATATGAGTAAAAATGAAAGAATGCAAGATTGGAAAGATGTAGCCAATTCATACTTTGAAAAAGCTCTGAGCCTCTCAATTATCATTATGCTTTTTGCTGTGATGACTACTCCAAAGTTTGAGATTAAAGTCAAAAAAAGAGAAGCAAGACAGGTAGAAGCTATAGATATACCACCAGAGATTAGAGAAAAAATTAAACCTCCGGAAGCGGCAAAAATAGAACTTGAGATTATCATTGATGACGAGGAAATGGAAGGTGAGGATGAAGAGCTTGAAGAAGTTGGAACTATTGAAGTTACTACTTTGGATGCTCAGGAAATCGTCGCACCTACTCGTAATGAGGGACAAACTCCAAAGTTTGTTGCTTATGAAGATCCACCTCAGGTTGTTTCAAGTGTGATACCCGAGTATCCTGAATTTGCAAAAAAATCAGGGTTGCAAGGTGATGTATGGCTTGATGTAGAGGTTCTTGAAGATGGTAGTGTTGGAGCGATTGAAATAATTGAATCACTACAACCCGGCCCGGGAGGTCTAGACGAATCTGCCGTAACAGCTGTTAAACAATGGAAATTCCAACCAGCCAAGAGTAATGGTCAATCTGTTGCTTGCTGGGTAAAATTCCCTGTATCATTTGTGTTTTAATTGGAGGATAGCTAATGAATAATAACTATAAAAGAATTTTCCTTGTTGCCTTACTATTGGTAGCAGTACTTGCAATTTGGGCAAGAACAGCTACAAATACAACATCAGGGAAGAAATTTGACTTAACTCAATACCATAATGTTGGGAATATCTGGCTGAGAGTAAGTAACTACGGTTTCTTTGGCTCTGGTGATGATATCCAACCTCAGTATCCTTCTCTGGAATATCCAGGTGGTAGTGGTGCTGATTACTTGTATCAAGGTGCATTATGGTTTGGTGCTAAGAAACAAAGAAGAGATCAAACTGGTAAGAAATTATACTGGAAGAATTGGCCTCCGACACCTGAAAATAAGGAAACAATAACCGAAGACCATCCTGATTGGAATCCTGGTTCAACGGCTGTTGTTGATACCCTTGTTACAGTTGGTTTCGATGGAGATTCAGACCTTTACGAGTTTTTACCAGCTTATAATCCATTAGAATCAAATACTGATGAGATGGCTCCATATTTTGATGGTAACAACTCAACAGATAAGATGATTACTTCATCCACTCGTAGAAATAGACGCGGTGTTGATGATGATGGAGATGGTCTTATAGATGAAGATTTCCCTGGATATACTTTTAAATTGAGAGATAGAAACGAACTTCCTAATGTTTTTGGTGATCTCAGTGGAGATTATCTTGCGGGTTTGAATCCTGAAGAGATAGCAAAGATCAATGAAGGCAGAAATTATGAAATCTGGTCCCCACTTGGTTTTATGGATTTAAGTGACTCGGGTGAAGATTTCTTGTATGGTGACATTGAACATAACTTTGCAGGACCTGTTAACGATGATAATGATAACTATATAGATGAAGATGGTGCACCGGTTTCGGAGCAGGATTTCATCTCTTACTATTATGATTATAGTCCTTTTGGAACTTCAGTTAATAGAGATTGGGGTGGCTCACGCGACGGAAACAACCATGTGCCATTAAAAATCAAAGTTAGACAGATGTCATATCAGTGGAGTTATGAATATATCAAAAATCTTGTTTATGTTGAGTTCGATATCACCAATATGAACCAAGAAGATACTCTTTATGATTGTGCAATGGGTATATACATGGATTCTGATGTCGGACCTCAGAGCTATGGCTCTGAAAAAGCTCAGGATGACCTTTCAGGTTATGTGAAAGGTGAAGGTTATGAATTTGCATATACCAGAGATGATGATGGAGATGATGGACTTGTCGATGGATTAGTTGGTGCAAGAGTTTGTACTCCCGATCCTGATATGCTTGAATTCGCTTGCTGGTATTGGTCAGTTGGTGAAGGTCCCGGAGATACAAGCCCATTAGATATTGGTAGTGCTGAGACATACAATGAAAAGTATTATCTGCTTACCGGTAAGAAACCAGCATCTGCTCCGGATATTACAGACTTAAGAAAGAATGATGACCCAAATATCTCTGAGTTTGAGCAGGTTAACCCTGAGGATACGCGTTTCTTGTTTGGCTTCTATGGAGCACAACCAGGCACCACAGATTATGCAGATGTGACAAAGCGTTGGAATTTAGCTCCGGGTAAAACAATGAAAATTGTTGTAGCTCTGTTCCCTGGTGATAATTTACCAGATTTAAAGCGTTCTGCCAGATGGGCGAAGGATATTTATGGGCAAGCTCAGGACTTAACAACCGTTGTTTTACCTGATACCTTTCCACATTATAATCCGCCAGAACCACCAGAAATACCAATGATGTATGCCAGCATTGAAGAAGACGGTAAAGTGATTGATTTATATTGGGATAACAGATCTGAATATACAGTCGATACTAAAACTGTTAGTAGTGCTCTAATTGGTTGGCAGAAAATTAATCCTAATTTTGATAGTTATGAATATGGTGTTGATTACTCTAACTTCCCTGATGAGTTCAAGCCAAATGATGCGAATGATAATATTGCCGGCAGATTAAATCCATTTACGGGTGATCGTCTTAGACATGACTTCCAGGGTTATACACTTTGGGGTCGTTCAGGATCAGGTTCTCAAGAAGATTGGGAGTTGATTAACCGTTGGGATAAAATAGAGACACAGACAGACTTGACTGACTATGTAACTAATCAGGCTGAAGGTGATTCCATCTACTACGGT
>JAVCCX010000353.1 GCA_030765245.1 Candidatus Zophobacter franzmannii
AAAGGACAGTGACCAAGGTCATGACCGAGTGCAATAGCTTCAATGAGTTCAAGATTAAGTCCTAATACTTTTCCGATAGTTCTTGATATCTGGGAGACATAGGTTGTGTGAAGGTTTCTGTTTGTCATCTCTTCATCTATTAGATTGGTAAACGAGAATACCTGAGTCTTACCATGGTATCTTCTATAAGCTCCGCTATAGAGTATTCTATCTCTATCTACAGCGTATGGAGTACGAAACTCATCTGGTTCTTCATTGTGGATTCTACGAGCGTCTGAACCGAGGCTGGCATGTTCTGAAAGAGTCTTAGCTCTTTCATCGAGAGCCTTTCTTATTTCACTTAGTTTATCTTTATACATATCATTTTCCTTTGTTTAACTTCTTATAATGCATAAAATAAGGCTCAAAACCCACTTCCGCATTAATTTTCTCAAAATAAGTAGTTATATGCTTATCTCTGTAGGGAGAAACTCGAGTAAAACCACCTGGAAACATTGACTCAAAATCCTCTCGTTCCATGAATTTCTCAACTATCCATTCAGCATAATCAGGATGGTCTGTTGATATCTCTACAGTTCCACCCGGTTTCAAAATCTTGAACAATGCATCAATGAAAGGATGTTGAATAAGCCTATTCTTATTGTGTCGTCTCTTAGGCCATGGGTCAGGATGTTGAATATATATCTTATCCAGGGATTCTGCGGGTACTATTTCAGTGACCTTTTCATCAACATACAGTTTCATTAATCGAACATTTGGATGCGTGTCAACCCAGATTTTCTTTAAAATCATGAGGATTCTTTTATGTTTTAATTCTATCCCAAGGTAGTTAATCCCGGGGTTCAAAACAGGTATTGTTTCAATAAACTCGCCCTTTCCGCACCCAATTTCTAAATAAGTTGGGTTATTGTTCCCAAAAATCTCGCTATAGTCTAATAGATTGTCAGAATCAATCAGAAAGAAGTCTCTCTTATTCTCATAATCGACTGGAAGGTTTACTTTTCTCATTCAACGTCATCCATATAGTGTTTAATCTTTTCTACAATATCAACTTCCTCTTTCTTCTCAATGCTTAGGATTGTATTCGAAATACTAATTCCTGCACCAATAATCATAAATAGGAGTAATCCTTGCTGGAATTGATACATGAAGTTGAACATCTCAGTATTCTTAAAGAAGACCTGAGTAATGAAGAAGATAGAAGTTCTATAAAGGGATGCTGCGATAGCAAAGAGCAAAGCCTTTGCTGCTTTATTCCAACTATTTTTATGAAAGAATGCAGTGATAAAGTTAAGACCGGAGAATATTAGCATCAAAGGAATAAAGAGCATTGGTAGCGGTATCGCTTGATACTGTTCAATTGAACGGAGGGTTATAGTTGCAAAGATTGATGCTAAGAGTGCCGGGATTAACCCCCAGTTCATTTTTCCAAAACGAGCAAATATTGAGAATAACGATATGACGATTGAGTACATGTAATAATCAATACCTTTTAAGACAAAGAACTTTGATAGTCCACCAAAGAGTATCGCACCCACAATTGTAACAATAACTGCCGGTACAAGCATCAAAATAGCAATTATTGCGAATTTATTATCTTTCATCTGTTCTCCTAATAATCAATTGAATGCATTCTTGTGTGAATAGTTTGGTTGTCAAGATTTGCCCTAAGTTTGCCCTATATCAGTTTTTCTTTTCGGAGGATATTCTTGAATCGTGTCAGCGAGATATAATGATCTGCAAGTAATTTACCATCATTCACTAAACAGAAAACACCATAAGGTGATGGAGCTGCTTGAGCTTCCTGAGGAGTTTCAAGCCTAACAGTTTTGATAGTCAGACCATACTCTTCTATCACATCAGTGAGTTCCACAACAAAGCGGGATACCTAGGGACATTGGTCGCTATATATTAAGTTGAGACCTTTGATAGAGCTCAAACTCTTTTTCCAATCGTTGAAGTAGGGAAGAGGTGCATCTTCGAATCTATCTACTAATAGACTGAACTTCGGTTTCTCTGTTGCGACTAATTCAAACCCATTTTTCAGAAACAAATCTTTATCTACCATAAATGAATCACCGGAAGCCAAAACTGCAACACCCTTTAGTCCTTGATTCTTTGCATCTTTTCGGCATTCGTCAATCAACATCTTGCCGACACCAATATTTCTATGTTTTTTATGTCCAACGGATTTCTTTTCATCCTCATGATGTATCATCTTAATAACTAAACCATCCTCAAATCTCTTTCTCAACCACTCTATCTTGATTGGATAGGTCTTGTGCTTTGGATTTAAAAAACATATAACTTGGGAGTGTTCAGTTAAGTTTTCCATTGCTACATTTTCAATTCTATACTTCGACATGACTCCTCCGTTGATTTTAATAAATATTACAGTTCATTATTCGTCAAACTCTTAATCATTCTATTCCCTGAAACCTCTGATTGCATTTTGGCCATTGAGAATTGATCCAAACATTTCCCTTCAATAATACAGAATCCAAACTTACCGATCCCATACTCATTTCTTTCCCGTTTCTTACCCTTCTGGGTAAGGATTGGGAGGAGTAAGAGAGTAGTAAGAGCCGAGTTAGAATTATTCAAGAGAAATGGAGGTGAAAACTACTAATGTGTGGGGAGTAATTTGTAATGTGTGATTGTAGAAATCAACGATTCTTTTCACTATAATATCGTTATCGATACAGTCGATATGTTAACTCAAAACTATTATGTTGTTTTCGTTGACAACTATATTTGATAGCTTACGGGTTTGGTTAATTGCCTTTATCCCTGCCCCCAATTCACTACGTTCACTATGTGCAGGTAATACTCATTAACTATCCTAAACTAAAGCTATAGAAAAAATCCTTTTCAAAATAATAACTTTTAAAAGTGTGTATAATAAGCAGGTAATCGTAAGACAGTCCTGCTAATCGTTGGAGGAAAAATGTTTAAACTTACTGAAGAACAATTAGGAAAAGCTAAGGAGATAGCACTGTCGAATCGTCGCAAGAAGAATTGCGGAGATTGTTACGACAGGGGTTATATTGGTGTCACGGAAGAGAATCTTCTAATACTTTGTCCCAAGTGTGTTGACTTGGATAAATCAATGGTAGATTGGAAGGAATATGTAGCCGAAGTACCGGAACTTAAAGAACAGTTCCAAGACCTATTTGAAGAAGTAGACGAGAATATTGAGGAAGAGTTAACCAAGATTAATCGTGCGATGAGAAGAAAGAATAAATAATTTACGGAGTATATTGTAATGTACAAAGCTATAGATATAAAAGAAGCTGCATCCTTACTGGAAGGTAGGGTACAGGGCTATTGGACTGAGAAAGACTTAGTTCAAAAGAGTGAAGACTTTCGCGAGGGAGCTCCTCGGTTCGTGTTCTTCGAAGGACCTCCGACAGCAAACGGTAAACCGGGTATCCATCATGTAATGGGTAGAACGCTTAAGGATTCCGTATGTCGTTATAAGACAATGAAAGGATTCCAGGTTAAGAGAAAGGCCGGTTGGGATACTCATGGACTGCCTGTTGAGATTGAAGTTGAAAAACAACTTGGTCTTAAAGACAAGAAGGAAGTTGAAGCTTACGGCATAGCTGAATTCAATAAGAAATGCAAAGAATCTGTGTTTACTTATGAAAATCTCTGGCGTAAGATGACTGAGAAGATGGGATATTGGATAAATTTAGACAATCCTTACATAACTTTAGATAATGACTATATTGAGACCTTATGGTGGATTCTTAATGAGTTCTTCAAACAGGACCTGATCTATAAAGGTCATAAGATTGTGCCTTATTGCCCGAGTTGTGGCACTCCACTCTCATCACATGAAGTGGCTCAGGGTTACAAAGATGTTGATGATCCTTCCGTATTTGTGAAGTTTAAATCAACTGATGAAGATAACTTATACTATCTCGCCTGGACAAC
>JAVCCX010000102.1 GCA_030765245.1 Candidatus Zophobacter franzmannii
AAGGAGATAAGCATAAAAAATACTTTGCCAAGTATCGAGGTCTGGGACCATCACTCTTCGCGTAAAGCTTCGCCGTGACAGGTCCGCAAGGTAAAATCTAAGAAGATAAGAGACCACCTTCAACAACATCACTCCAGAAGACGGGGACAAGAAAACCACCTCGTCAGCAGTAGCTGCCACTCCTCCAGCGGAGGAGAATGAAGAACTACCCCACCGTTTTCAACGGCACCCCTTCCACCTTCGTCAAGACTACGGCGGACAGGTCAGGAAGGGGAATTAAGAAAGGATATGCTAAATGCTTTAATCATCTGTATCTTTGAGATGTACTGAGGTTATCCTACCTGCTTGAGTCCAATCGGTGAGATATTGTTCAACAGAATCCTTAAACTTCGACTCTACTATTAACTCTAGAGCAATATCTGCGGAATATTCTACATTTTGATAATTAGGATTATACTCATTTAGCCGATGTTTAAGAGTTTCGAAGAAGTCGTAGGGAATAGTTAGATTATAATAGGAATGTGGAATAATCGGGATTAGCTTAGATTTTGGTAAAGCTTGTTCAACAGAAGAGCCATAAGCCTCAATTAATCCTCTTATACCAAGTTTCACCCCTCCAAAATATCGAGTTACGACAACAGCGACATTGGTCATATTCAGTTTCTTCAATGAATTTAACATCGGAGCTCCGGCTGTCCCAGAGGGTTCTCCATTATCGGAGCTATGTTCTGTCTCACCTTGTGAGCCAACGATATAAGCCCAGCAGTTATGATTGGCAGTCTTATGCTCATTACCAACTTCAGTGATAAACTTCTTAGCTTCGTCGATGGTTTTAACTTTTTTTATACTTGTGATAAATCTAGAACGATTTATCTTTTGTTCTGTATGGACTAAATCTATTATTGTGTAATATATTGACATGATTGGGCTTCCTAAATCCTTTTGAATTACGAAAAGGTTTTACATTGTATTGTCAATTGCAAAATTGTGGAAGTGATTAGTTTATAGTAAAGGTTAGGTACAAATGAGTGAGATAAAGATTTCAGAAAAAAAGCATATAATATTTGATTTTGACGGGACTATTGGGGATTCTCTTAGGTCCGGGATTGAGATATTCAACTCTATCCACTATAAATATAAGCTTCCTTTTATCACTGAAATAGAGATAGAGGAGTTTAGGAATGAAGGCATTTTTGCCCTTAAGAAGAAGCTGAAGATACCATTCTATCGGATACCGCTTTTGCTAACTGAGTTACGATTGTTGATTAGTGGTAAAATAGACGGTGTCCACCCATTTGAGGGGATACCGGAGTTTCTCAGAAATATCCAAAATAAAGGATATAAACTCTCAATCCTGACAAGTAATTCTGAGGAGAATGTACGACGCTTTCTCCATAACCACGACTTGAACATATTTACAGACATTCACGGTGGAAGCGGAGTCTTTAATAAACATCGGAGACTTAAGAAGTTCCTAAAGGCTCTTGGAACAGATAAAAAGAACGCAGTTTATGTCGGTGATGAAGTGCGTGATATTGTTTCAGCACGAAAGTTAGGACTTCCAATGATAGCTGTAACTTGGGGCTATAACTCAAAAGTAGCATTATTACGATTCAAACCTGAATTTGTTGTTGACACTGTTGAAGAATTGACTAATCTTTTCTAAGCTTTAATCAACACAGAGGACCTATGCAGGAACATCTTAACAAAAAAAACAATATAGCTGTAGATTTAGGACTTTTTACTAACATCCTCTTAGCAATTCTTAAATTGTCGGGTGGTATATTTGGCAGAAGTTACGCTCTCATTGCAGATGGAATCAACTCTGCTGCTGATATTGTTTACTATCTATCAGTAAAGATTTTACTAAAAGCTGCGAACAAACCGGCGGATAAAGAACATCCTTATGGACATCGCCAATTTGAGAACATTGCTACAATAGTCATTGGTGCCTTTATTGTCACAACAGCCCTCGCTATAGCATGGCAATCAGTTGATCGGTTTATAGAGATTATGCAGAACACAGGGGAGCTTAAGCCTGTTCTATCATGGACTATCTATATCGCTCTCTTCACAGTACTATTAAAAATTGCTCTTTATATATTTACTAATCGAGTCCACAAAGTAACCGGTAATCCTGCGATAAAAGCGCTAACTTCAGACCATCTTAATGATCTGTTTGCAGCAACCGGTGTAGTAGTCAGTATTATTTTTACAAGGATGGGATTTTTATGGGTTGATCCTATAGCCGGAGCCTTGGTTGCTGTATTCATCCTCAAAACAGGGATTGGGATTATTCTTGATGCTACACATGAGCTGATAGATACGATTCCTAGTCCTGTATTTCTAACAGAAATTAAGCAGATAGCTTTAGAAATAGAAGGTATTTATGATGTAAGTGATGTTGGAGTACATCGTTTTGGTACTCACTTTGTTTTAAATATGACCATTGATGTAAGTGGTTCAATAACTGTTAATAAGGGTCATTTGATTTCGGAAATACTAGAAAAGAAACTATTTCAGGAATACGAAGACACTTTAAAAAGGGTTAATATTCACTACCATCCGGTCATCCCGCAAACTCAAGTTTCTAAATAACAAGGAATTGTTGCAGTAAACTCTGTCCCCTTCTCTGGATCAGATTCCACAGTTACTCTTCCATTCAGGTATTGTTCTGTAAGCAACTTCATACTATAAGTTCCTATCCCTCTACCTTGTCCTTTAGTCGAGAATGAACGATTAAATAGCTTCATTCTAACATCTTTTGGGATGTATGCACTATTATGAACAGTGAAACTTACCATCTCTTCAGAAATCTTCTTGCAAGTGACATAAATCTTATCATCTCTCTCAGATGCGTCAATTGCATTTTTCAGCATATTTATAACGACTCTCTTTAGCAGAGTTATCTCTGTATTCATCTTAAAACTACTAGAATCGGGTGTTATGACTATATTCTTTTGGTCATCAGGTAGATAATTAGAAACAATATCTATACACTCTTTGACTAGGATTATACTGAAATACTCTTTCCTATCCGGAGCCCATTCTTTGAGTTCCGCTTTCAATATTTGTCTTTGAGCCGAGATCTCGTCTAGCAATTGATTTGAAGCAGGTAACAGGATTCTTATTAACTCATCCCTTGCAATTTGGTCAGTCTCATTTAGAAGCATCTCAGCGCTACTGTTGATAGCAAAGGCTGTATTCACAAGATCATGAAGGAATATTCGTTCAAGGTAAAGTCGACGATTACGGTCACTAATATCCTGAATTACAAAGAGAGTATATTCTTTACCTTCAAGCTCTAAAGGTGAAACTGTAACTTCCAGGTCTAACGATTCTTTTGATCCTTCATTATCCCTGATAATTCTGCATTCTTCGACCTTGGTTTCTCCTGAATAGGATCCAACAGTAGCTGATAATGCACCACAATACTGACAGAAAACGGAATTTCCACAACCATTTTCGTTCAAAGCAGAGTTCTGGCAGTGAAGTATTTCCCCGGGTCTTTTCCCAATAATATCCTCTTCATGTTCAGCACCGACATCTTGTGCAAGTTTTTGATTGTAATAAACTGCTTGCCAATTTTTATTCAGTACAAGGACCCATACAGGCATTGAGTCAATAATTTTGACAATCTCTTCATGATTGCTAAGAA
>JAVCCX010000191.1 GCA_030765245.1 Candidatus Zophobacter franzmannii
AAGGCTATTTCACTACTCTAGGTTTAGCATCATTAGTGGGTATATTTTCAATGGCTCTTTTTGTATTTGGGGGTAAGTATCTATTTAGAATATTCATCCCGGAACAGGAAGCGTTGACGATTGGGATCACTTATTTAAAGATATTGGGATTATCACAGCTATTTATGTGCCTTGAAATAACAACTTCAGGTGCATTTAACGGACTTGGAAGGACTCTTCCACCTTCACTTACCAGTATTATCTTTACAGGGTCGCGTGTTCCACTTGCAATCTTCCTCTCCTCGCCAAATATGCTGGGTTTAAACGGTGTTTGGTGGAGTATTAGTATGTCTAGTATCGGGAAGGGTATAGTGCTCGTAATCTGGTTCGTTATTCTTCTTTCGAAACAACCGGAGATAGATGTGAATTGCATGTTGAAGTCGCTTATATATCGACGTGAATTTAGAAGCTTAAGAGATAAACGATGTCTAAATGGAAAATCGTAATTGGAGGAACTATGTTAAGAGCTGATTTCCCTGATGTTTGGAAAGAGACTAAGAAGAATACGAAAGTTGTATTAGCAATAATGCAGACACCTGATGGGAAGTATAACCCAATTACACTTGAGTGGTTTATGCGAACTTCAATCAAACCACCCATGATTGCTATTTCTATCGGGCATCAACGCTACAGTTATGACTGTCTCCAAGTAGCAGATAGTTTCAATGTCTGCTATCTCTCTGATGAGATGATGGACGCTTTGAAATTGTGTGGTTCAAAGTCGGGGCGTGATATGGACAAACTTATTGAAAGTAAAGAGGAGTGGTTTCATGGGCGTTATCGCAAACTCCCTATCCTGAAGAATGCTGTAGCTAACTTTGAATGCCAGATTGTCTCCCAGGTTCGAAGTGGAGACCATACAATCTTTGTGGGTGAAGTTAAGTACTCATGGGTCAACAAAGATAAAGAACTGCTGTTTCTATAGACTATTTTTATAAAACAAAGGGGTTGAATAATCAACCCCTTTGCTAAATCTATTTAAAAGCTCTTACCAATAATTAACTCTACCCTTAAGGGTCTTGCCCATATGTCTTAGAGTAAGGTAGAAGGTCGCCATTATCGATAATCCCGTCAGTATCCATAATCCCGATGAAAGTGGATGCGAGAAGAATGTGGCACTCTGGTAGAATAGCATTGCAATCAACCATGCGAGTCCGGTTAGATAGGCTACAATGATGGTCGTCCATTTACCATTTGTCTCGTTAAACATGGTGCCAATTGCGGCAACGCACGGGGCATATATGAGGATAAAAATAAGGTAGGCTAAGACATTTGCCTTTTTCTTGAATTTCTTTTTCATAATTGGACGAAGTGAGTTAACTTCTCCGCCTTCTTCATCCGGACTACCGGCAAAACCCTGATAAAGGATGACAAAAGAGTTGCCAATAGCAGGCCAGAAGTGGAATTGAGTAGCTTCACTTTCTGCAGCTTCGGTTGTCTCATCCTGACTCATTTCGTCTTTAAGGAGGACACTTAGAGTGCCAATTACTGCTTCTTTAGCAAAAAGACCGGTTACAAGCCCAACTGATGCTTCCCAATTATCTTTTTCGATTCCTATGGGTTGGAATATTGGAGTTATCATCTTACCGAAACCTGCAAGTAGTGAATCACTTTGTCTGTTCTGACCAAATTTACCGTCCATTCCAATGTTACCAAAGATACTCATAATCACCACCAGAACTAAGATCATAAGCCCTGCTTTCTGGATAAACCCTTTGAGTCTGAACCAGGTATGAGTAAGAATTCCGCGGAAGGTTGGGATGTGGTAGGGCGGTAATTCCATCACAAATGTAGATGTCTCACCCTGAAAGATTGTAGATTTAAAGAGTAGTCCTGTTAGTATTGCCAGGATAATACCAAGTAGATAGATACCAAAGAGGACAAAACTGCCATTTCTCCCGAAGAAGATAGAAATAAAGAGGGCATAAACAGGGAATTTAGCACCGCATGACATAAATGGAGTCATCAATATAGCGATCAATCTTTCCTTCTTACTCTCCAGGGTACGCGTTGCAAGGATAGCTGGTACTGTACAGCCGAAGCCAACCATTAAGGGGATGAAGGCTTTACCAGGTAACCCAAGGAATCGTAGGAATCTATCCATCACAAATGCTGCACGAGACATATAGCCTGAGTCTTCTAATATTGCGAGTGATACGAAGATAAAGAAGATTGGTGGGATGAAGGTTGCAACAGTCTGAATACCACCACCTATGCTGTGGGCTAAAATATTAATAAGCCATAGTGGGGCACTAAAAGATTCTAAAAGGTTCGCAAATCCATCTACGAAAATAGCTCCCATAAAGGAGTCTAAGAAGTCTATAAAAGGAGTGCCGACTGTAATTGTCAGTGAGAAAACAAGGAATAGTACAATGAAGAAACTGGGGATTCCAAGGTATTTACTAAGGAGGACATTATCGATAAGCTCTGTTACATTTCGACGAAGTGCACTTCTTCTGATAACATCTTTGGAAAGACCACGAATAAACCCATACCTTCCATCGGCAATCACAACATCTATTGAATCACGAGTATGCTTTTTAATCTTCAAACTCATCTCTGTGAGCTTATTTGAGAAACTCTCATCGAGATAATAACGCAAAGTCTCAGTTTCAATAGCCTGTTGCATTTTCTTTCTAAAGCGGGAGTTCCGTCCCATCTTGCGTGGGCAATTTTCAGGATGTTCTCCCTGACGATGTCTTCCTCTACCTTGGCCATTACCATGACCATATCCGTGACCATTTCCATGACCTTGACCATGATGTTGTTCACGGTTAGGACATTTTGCCCTTTCAGAATACTGATGATTATCTTCAAACATCTTCACTGCCAGCCAACGGTAATCAATGTGCTCTGGCACATCAAATTCCTTAAGGAGATCTTTTACTTCGGTAATGTACTTCTCAAAGATATCATCATATTTTATGTCTGTCTTGGGAATAGCATTCAAATCTGCGGCAAGGATGGCATCTTTCAGTTGTACAAGGTTGTCACTTCTTCGATTGGCTATTGTTGTAACAACGGGGCAATCAAGGTGCTTTGCAAGGTGCTCAATATCTATAATAATGTTATTAGATTTTGCCACATCCATCATATTTAGAACAACAAGCATCGGCACTTTCATCTCTAGTAACTGGGTAGTGAGATAGAGATTTCTTTCCAGATTAGAGGCATCTACAATATTCACAATCAAATCAGCTTTATTACTCTGAACAAAGTTATTTGCAATCTGTTCATCTTCAGATAGGGCAGAGAAGGAGTAGGTACCCGGGAGATCTATTACTCGAATACGGACGCCGTTATGTGTAAGCGACCCTTCTTTATGTTCAACAGTAACTCCCGCCCAATTTCCAACAGTTTGCTGTGAGCCTGTTAGGGCATTGAAAAGAGTTGTTTTACCACAATTTGGATTCCCGGTGAGTGCTATAGTCAATGTCTTATCATTCATCGATAATTTCCACCTGGATGCATTTAGCTTCATTTTTACGAAGGATAATATGGTAGTTATTCATCGATATCTCAATCGGATCCCCCAGAGGGGCAACACGAATAACTTTAAGCTTGGTATTCTTTATGAGACCCATGCGAAGTAGCTTCGCTTTATATTCAGGGTCAGTATCATGGGCATAATCTTTTATTATCGCTGAATCACCAATCCGCAGATGCTTGATTGTTGTTTCAGTTCTGGATGATTTGAGTTCTTCACTTTTCCCACTCAGGTAGTCTTGAAGTCGCTCCAGTAACTCATCCGAAAAGTCTTCTTTCTTAAAGAAATCATATAGAAACATGAAACGCCTGTAGGTCTCTTCATTTAGGTAATGCTCAATAGTACAAGCATTCAGAGCTGCCGTTTTCTCATTCACTCCCAATATTTCAGTTAGAAACATCTTAAGTGATTCATGACGCTGATAGATCTGTTTAGCAAGCTCTAAACCGGAAGGAGTTAGCTCAATTGCTCCATACTTCTCATGGTTTATATAGCCTTCTGCTACTAATTTCTTAATAGCAGAATTCACGGATGACTTCTTAACTTGCATTCTTTCAGCAATATCCGTAACTCTGACCTTGCTCACTTCATTTTGAGCAACCATTATTGATTCTAAATAATCTTCTAAACTTTCACCAAGAACATGTAAATCTGATCTCATCATTCCTCCATGTTAGATTCTGCTAACTTTAAGGGTTAGTAAATCTTGTCAATTCTTTTGTTAGTTCAATGAAACATCCATTCAGAAAGTATTGGCAGTGTATCTGAGAA
>JAVCCX010000241.1 GCA_030765245.1 Candidatus Zophobacter franzmannii
AAATAAATGCACGGTAAGCAGCAGATGCGATGAAGAAAGCCAATAGGGCGAACATAGTGGCCTGTAGATGTTGATAAACATTGGTAAACAAGTAATCAAACGGTTTAGCTCCAAAGATTGCCTGTACAGCCATTCCGTCACCGAGAATGCCACCTTGCTTTTGAGTTCCCCATAATAGCCCAACTGCAACCATTAAAAAGAATGACACGATAGTCACAATATAGTACTGCCAGTTGGCTTTTTTATGCTTAATTTTTAAGAAAGTCATAGTAAGAAGACTTATCTGACCGAGGATTATTGCAAACCCAGCAATTATCATAAACCAGTCTTCTAGATTTGTACGGATAGTGTTAAAGGGCGGATGCGGAATAAATTCGGAGATAATAATCAGCATTCCAACGAAGAAAGTTATCATTAATGGTATTGTTCTTTTCATCTTTACCTCATTTCATCGACAGGAAGTCTCGTAGGGCAGTAATCCCGAACATCTCAAGGATTATACCGATTATCAAAACTAACACAAAGAGTGCTTTACCAAGGTCCTGACCTTTCAGTCCACCAAGTTGAGCAGGTTCTTTAGAAAGATATGCCGATGCGGCAAACAACTCTTCACCGATAAGCGTAAAGTCACAGGCAGCAACAAAGAACGGTAACTGTGATGGCATCGCAGTACCGGCTGTCTGAATAGCTCCACTTGCAAATCCTGTTTCAGCAAGAATCAATGATTCAGCGTAGAAGGTTCCAAGATAGAAGTTAGCTGCCGGCTTCTCACGCACGATTATCCCATCCACACCTGCCACAAAGCCAAACTGGTCATCAGTTAGATAGAAGATAGAATCAGGATTGAATGCATCTGGTCTTCCCGCTTTCATATATGATTCTTTAACAATCTCACGAGCAGCAGATAGTACCATTGAGCGGCACACAGGCACGATTATCTCAGTATCATACATCGCAGCTTTCTTTGCCACATGACTTAGGATTGTTAGACCGGCGATGGTCTGCATATCATCCAAGTCAGAGATACCGGGGACAAAGAGGATAGGGCGTCCCATTTCTGTTGCACGCCCTACAGCATCATCTATCGCTTCAAGTCCGGCAATACGACGGATGTAGAGTTCTTTTCCACTCCGAGCTGAGATAATGTAAAAGAGGATGAATCCCATCAGTAGAATGGCTGCAATCAACACAGGGACTTTCGTTTTGTTGAACCACTGTGCAACAGGTGCTCCTTCAATTTCAACCGTCTCAATGACAGTTTCTTCAAAGAGAAAATTCACCCGATATTTGTAATTCTGTTTGGGAGAAAGCTCTTTATCCTGAAAGGATGTTGTTGTAAGAGCCAACTGAACAAGCGTTTCATACTCACCCTCTGCATTCTGTCGCTGAATCTCAACTAAATCAACTTCCGCACCCTCTGTGTCCCATTTTAACAACAAAACACTCCCATCATCGTTAGGTAAATCGGAAATAGTAGTCTGAATCGCGAAGAATTGCAACGGCAAGCACAGCAATAAGATAACCAATAGTTTTATTCGCATACCCGCTCCGTTTTTTGTTAATAGTGAATTTATAAGAAGTTATTGTTTTGTGTCAATAGAGGAATTTGAAGAAAACAGCTCATAGTTGATTTTGCAGTCATTTAAACTTGATTATCAGGTTAAGCCTTGTAGAGGTTTAAGTTCTATAGCCACATGCGATAGCGTGTGGTGACAAGCCCAATTTTACCCCAGTCATGTCGGGACTGAAGATTACAAATACGATAATCTTTTGATACCATATCAACTAAAATATTCACATATATCTCCTCCCCCACATCCCACTCGAATAATTCCTACATCTATCCCACCCCATTCCTACCCCTATCCTACCCCAAGAGGTAAAAATGTCCTAAATTCGGGGCAAGAAACTCATAAGTTTCGCATACGAATTATTCGAGTGAAGTATGAGATTAATCCAATATATACATACAAGTAATTCTGAAATTCCCAACCGTGGGTCAACCGTGGGTCACCCATAGGTCAACCGTGGAAGCCATGGAAGACCCATGGGTGGGCTACGCAAAACCCACGGGTGGGGATTTGATTTTTACTGCAATAATACCGGAATTTCAATAACCATTTTGTTGTTTGAAATCGGCGGGAGCCATGAAGATAATGCGGAGTTTCAGACATGATAGGAGAAATGAGATTGTATTCGGGAATGGGATCGACGCAATCGACCCCTACGGTATTTTCAGAGCTGTTATGGATTACTTTGACTATGTCAATGCCGAGGAAGGAAATCGTCTATGGTTATGTATAAATTATCAGTTGTCGATTACTACCAATTTTGCACAGGCATCGTTTGTTCCGCAACTCAAATGCAGGAAATAGATTCCAGAGGTAAGACCGGAACAATTTAACTCAACTTGATCTGTTCCGGCATATACTTGTTGCTGTATAAGGAGTTGACCGCGGACATTATACAATGATAGAATGCCGTTATTATTAATGTTAGTAGTACAGTTGATGTTACCGGTTTTATCCTTGTACAGTGGATTTGGCCAGACATCTGATAAAATGAGAGTTGGAGAAGTTTCAGTGCCTACATCTTCGATATTTACTGGACTTTGACTCATTTTAGCAACATAAATATCACTAACTCCGTTGCAAAAAAGCGTTATGTCACCTAACGGGAGAGTACCCCAGAAAGAACCTGTTACGAAAACATTGGAATCTGAGTCAAGGGAGATATCTTCGGCAAGAGAATAATTGTCATCACCAGCCGAGATAGCCCATTGTGCCTCTCCATCCGGGTTTAATTTGGCAATAAATATATCAAGATTGCCATTGTTTGAAAGGTTATAAGTACCGAAAGTAATCCCATTATAGAAATGTCCTGCCAAATAGACATTGCCATTATTATCATTAGAAATGCATGTTGCCACATCATCCTGCGAGCTACCGGCTCTTTCAACCCATAACCATTCACCATTAGTATCCATTCCAGCTACAAATATATCAAGTCCCCCGTTACTGCTAATCGTTTCAGTTCCAAAACTTGCAGTTAGCTTAAATGTTCCAACCGAATAAATGTTGCCTTGACTATCAATCGTAATGTCCTTAACGGTATCAATGTCAGCACCTCCAGCTTTCCGGGTCCATATCCAGT
>JAVCCX010000418.1 GCA_030765245.1 Candidatus Zophobacter franzmannii
AGCGATTAACAAACAGATGGAAAACATAACAAATACTATTAAGTAAAATCTCTTCATCAATTCCCCCTCCCGGGATTTTATTCAATCTCTTATCCATATCAGATTTTTGTTAGTAATAAAATACGATTGACAATTATTTAGTCAAGTAAATTTTATTGATCTGAGGTTACAATGAAAAATGATTTAGGCACTACCGGAGAATTAATCTCTGTTAACTATCTAACCGGCAAGGGTTACCAAATCCTTTCAAAGAACTATTACTGTCTTTACGGTGAAGTAGATATAATTGCAAAAAAAGGCATGGCGGTTACATTCTGTGAAGTAAAAACCCGCACAAACACTCCTTTTGATCAGATACAAACTTCCGTATCCATAAACAAACAAAGAAAGATATCTAAAACAGCTTCGGTATACCTTTCAAATCACCCGGAATTTGATGACTTTGAAATATCATTTGATATCATCCTTTGCAACTTCATTTCACGATTCAACCAATTCAAAATTAAGCACATTCCGGATGCATTCTATTACATTGATTTTTAGTGATTCATTGGAAATTTATCCAAATTGCCTAAAACCTATTATTAATGCATCAACTCTTAATATACATCTTTATGAAACGATGATAAATACAGTCAATGTTTTTTTTGAATTGGCGTGATTTCTAAAATCGACATTTTACCTATTCAAGCAATGATGTATCAAAATCTTCTCCCATGTAATCTGGCCAATTTGAGTCAGACACTTCATTTTCATCATTCACTGAATGTATTAACCGGTAGTTGCCATTCATTTGTATATCTAGAAAGAGATATGAAGCTCTATTATTGCCTTCATACTTCCATATTTCATAGTTTTTCCGTACATATATAGTACTTTCAGCTGTAGTCTCTCCAGTGATTATTTCGTCTGGTTCACCATGCAAGATCGAAATCCGTCCCTGGTTAGTTAACCAGCCTTTCTTGAATTTATAATCGTACTCAGTAGCCTCAGCAACTCTAGTTCTTAAGAAGTTGATGTATTCATCTAATTTCATGCCTTTCATACTAGCTTTTTGGCCCCAGAACTTTGTTGCAAACAACCTCCTGGCATCATCTGTATCTAGCTTTTTCCATCTCTTCAACTTGTTCCCAGTGGAGAAGTATCGTAGCAAAGACAACTCCGAATCTAAATCTGTGAATACATTAGCTATTTCTCGTTTCTCACGCTTGATTACAATGAAGCTTTCTGCTACTATATTTTGCTTCATTCCTACTAGTTTGATGTCATAATAGCCTTTTTTTAGATTCCCGATTGCTAACTTAAACGCTTTGGATTTCTCCTGTTTTAACTTCCAGTCTTTAACAAGCTTGTCATCCTTGAATATTTGCAATTTATGCTTCAATAATGGGTAATCAGCTTTAGCATCTAAATAGAGATAGAAGTTATCTGATTCCTCAGCATCAATTACATGTGAGGGTTCAACCTTGAAGATATATCCATCTCTTTGGAACTTCTCTAAGTACTTACTAGTAGCTGGGATAACCATTCAAGATACTTCTATATCACCTACCTGTTCATCTTCTCCCAGAAGCCCTAATTCCTTTTCCAAATAGAAACTATTACCTGAGGCAGTATCCAAGAAATCTAAAGTAACAACAAAATCCGGCTTATCCACTGTGAAGCTAAGTTTATCCAGATATCCCTTTGCATTAGAGTGTGTGTCAGGCTCTGTAGTAACAGCAATCTTAAATGTCATCATATCATTATAGGCTAAGGTATCTTTTTTACTTAATGACAAATCAAGAAGTACATCAGAAACAAAGAGGTTATTTGCTTCTTTAAATTGCAATGAGCTATAAGGGATAATGAAATTAATATCAAATTGTGTAGCTCCATTTGCTGCAGGGAATCTGATAATATCTACGCTCATGGGTAAATCTTGAGCCTGACAAAGTAGGCTACTTAGGAGTATCAACAGCAGGAAACTAATCTTCATCATGGGTGTTTTTAAGTTCATAATCACCAAATCCTTTTAAATCTTGAAATAGAAACTGTTTATCTAATGAATAGTAATACCATATTATATATGGCCTGATATCCAATGGCAAATGTTCAGCAACAACTTCATCGGGTAAGCCATACTTTATTAAAACTCTTCCCCGGTCAGTCATCCATCCCTTTTTATATCTTCTAAATGAGAAACGGTTGTCAGCTTCGATAATTCGCTTATAAAACTCAACTCTCAAAGAGTTAGATTCATATCCGGTATCATATACCTTCCAGAAACTATCTAGTCCTGCTTTCAAACTATTCTCTTTCTTATATTTCTTTAACTTCTTCCATTCATTTTGTGATGCAATATACCGCACTTGATCAAATTGGTCACTGAGGTCATATCTTCCAAGATACAATAAGAAAACTTGTTCATAACCTAGTTTTGAGCTTCCTGTGGTACCATGAACTATCCATTCTAATGTTGTGTTAGCATCTAGTTTGTTTCGAACATCTACATCAGGTATGAATACGACAATAGAGTCTCTTGGTAAATCTTCAATCTTAGAATCACTATTTTTTAACAACAAGCTTTCGGGAACATTAGTAAAAGCAATGTTCAAACTCCAATCCTCAATCTTTTTCATATCATCGACATTCTGAATTACTTGAAAACTAGAGTTATCAAGAATGATTGGCAGAGTACTGAGAAGTTCGTCTTTTACTGTGAAATTGAAGTTCTTTTTAAAACTACTCCCAATTTTGTTATTCCTAAAAGTATAGTAGAGATTGTAGCCTCCCCCCATCAAGTTAGGGTAATAGAATTGTACTACATATTGTTTCTCATGGAATCTGTTCTTATTTATAGTAATCTCTCTAATACTTTTAAACACTACATCCTGGTCTGAGTTATCAATTATCAATGTAATATCGCTCGTAGAAGTATCTGAATCATTAACAAAATCTATCATCGAAGAATCAAGATATAGAACTAATCTTTGAAAACTGCCTAAGTTTTCAACCTTTAGCTCAGAAGCAGTTAGGCTGAATACAGAGCTCAATAAAAGTGTGATTAGTAATGTATATTGAAGTTTCATTTTAGCTTTCAAATTTCAGGGACAATTTTGAAACTCTTTCGGAGAGTGTGTCAATAATCTTTTTTGTAAGTGTTGTTTTTAGATTCTTTGGTGTTAAACGAAGCGTCCCGAATTCTTCAGTGTCAACTTCAACAACAAACGAGAACCCACCATCTTCATCGGATAGCTCACTCAATAGATCTGCGAAGTTCTGTCCTGCATTCTTTTCATCTAGTTGTACCCAGATTTCTCCTTTTGCAGAGTGCATTACATCCTCAATAGGCAAAACTAGCTTAGGTTTAATTTTCAAGGAACTATCAGATTCGTAGCTTGAATTTGACCCTTTTATGTAATAGATTTCCCCGATAATCAAATCTTCAAAGTACTTATCAAAGTCCTCACCAAAGAGAGATAACTCAAACTTACCTTGCATATCCTCAAGGGTAATGAAGCCGTAAATCTTCCCTCTTTTTGATTTCTTTCTTACCTTAGAAGACACAATCCCAACAACTCTCAGACTTGCGGGAACAACCCCAAGGGCTAAACAACCTGAGTCTGCATTTGCAAAGTGTTCAATAATATATTTATACTGCATTAAGGGATGCCCGGAAAGATAGAATCCTAAAACATTCCTTTCCATCTCAAGTCGCTTCATGAAGTTCCACTCTTCCAATTGAGCTAATTCCGGGTGGAAAGTAACGCCTTCATCTTCATCTTCAAACATAGAGAAGAGAGTCATCTGTCCCCCACGCTTATCCCTCATTACCTGAGTAGAGTACTCGACGGCAGCTTCTACTGAATCATAATGAGATGCTCTATTTCCGTCAAACTCATCAAAACCACCGGCAGAGATAAGACTCTCTAGCACTGTTTTATTCACAGCCTGAGAGTCGCATCGTCCCATCAGGTCAAATATGCCTTTATAAGGTCCGTCTTTCTCTCTATCAGCGACAATTGCTTTCACTGCAGTTACCCCAACATTCTTTATCCCTTTAAAACCAAAGAGAATCTCATCATCTTTCACAGAAAACTCTCGTTTTGAAAGATTAATGTTCGGAGGAACCACCTCGATATCCATCTTCTGGCACTCTTCTAAGAACTTAGTAACATCATCAGGTGACTCTGACAGAGTTAAGTTAGCAGCAAGAAACTCAACAGGGAAATGAGCTTTTAAATAAGCTGTTTGGTATGCAACAAAAGCATAACAAGCTGCATGACTTTTATTAAATGCGTAATCAGCAAAATCTTTCCAATCCTTCCATACTTTATCAACAACCTTATGCTCTATATCGTTCTTTAAACATCCGTCTCTGAAAAGAACATACATCTCTTCCATCATCTTAGCTTTTTTCTTCGATATAGCTTTTCCAAGGGTTCCAGCTTGAGCACTGGTAAATCCGGCCATCTCCTTGGAGAGTTGCATCACCTGTTCTTGATATACAGTTACACCATAAGTCTCCTTAAGTGTGTTCTCCATGATAGGGTGGTCATACTCTATTTTCTCTTCCCCATGCTTTCTTTTAATAAAGGAGGGGATATTATTCATAGGACCCGGACGATAAAGGGCAACCATCGCAATTAGATCTTCAAAACAGTTAGGTTTCAAATCTCTCAGGCAGCGTTGCATTCCCTTTGATTCATACTGGAACACACCACCGGTCAGTCCATCAGATAGGAGTTTATAGGTATCTTCGTCATCTAACTCAACATTATTAATATCAACTTCAATCTCGCGATCCTGCTTCAGCATTTGCACAGTTTTATTGATTACAGTAAGTGTTTTAAGACCAAGGAAGTCCATCTTGAGC